>NZ_CALJLR010000004.1:0-279064 GCF_937982575.1 uncultured Arcobacter sp.
AATAGACGAGAATTGTATAAATTCTCTTGTTTTATATCATATTCGGTTTATAAAAGTTACTTACTTCTTAAAACCGTAGTTTGTTAAAGAACTTCAACTCTTCGTGACGTTTGTCACTCAAATTGGACGGGAATTATAATAGGTTTTTTTATCTTTGTCAAGTGCTTTTCTTTAATCTTGGCTTAAATTTTCAAAGTTCTACGATTTGCTGTTTTTGTTACATAATATATGTAATCTCTATATATTTTCTATATATTAATAGTATTTGTTTATATAATAGAGTTAATTCTTAGATTTAAAGATATTATTAAGCTTTACATATTAGAATTACACACTATATATAAATACATACAAAGGAATATATAATGTACAAAAGAGATTATTTATCTCACAAAGATACAACGCAACAATATACAAACGAGTCATCAAAAGTTGAATTAATGAGCTTTTTAAGAGCAACATACCAATTATTTGCAGGTTCATTACTTGCAGCAACTGCGGGGGCATATATCGGTTTAGATATGGTTTCTACAATTGCTAGTTGGTACTGGGGATTAGTAATATTAGAATTTGCACTGCTTTTTGGTTTATTTGCTGTTAAAAGCAAACCAGGAATTAACCTTGCAGTACTTTTCGGATTTACATTTGTAAGTGGGTTAACAATTACACCTTTACTTGCATCAGTATTTGCAATGCCAGCAGGAGCATCAATAGTTGCACAAGCATTTTTAATGACTTCAGTTGCATTTGGTGGAATATCAATGTTTGCACTTACTACTAAAAGAGATTTCTCTGGTATGGGTAAGATGTTGTTTATTGCTCTTATTATATTAGTAGTAGGATCTATTTCTAATATCTTTATTCAAGCTCCATTATTGCAACTTGGAATTGCAATGGTTGGTGCCGTTTTATTTTCTGCGTTCATTCTTTATGATACACAGCAAATCATTAAAGGTGGTTTTTCAACTCCAATTGAAGCAGCGATTGCTTTATACTTAGATTTCTTTAATCTATTTATCTCATTATTACAAATACTTGGTATTTTTAATAGAGAAGATTAATTCATAACTCCTTTGGGAGTTATGATATACGTAATATATGAATACTACAGAACTACGACTAATCGATGCAAATTTAAATCGCCTAAGAGAAGGTATTAGAGTTGTGGAAGATATCTTTAGATATGTTTACAATGATAAAGAAATAGCTTCAAAACTAAAAGAGTTAAGACACAAATCAAGAATAGATATCTATGACAAACTTTTAGACTCACGGGATATTAAAAATGATGTATTGAAAAAATCAACCCCATCAGAACAAAGTAGAGATGACTTACACTCTATTTTAATAGCTAACTTTAAAAGAGCTCAAGAGAGTTCAAGGGTACTTGAAGAAGTTTGTAAATTAGAAGCAAGCAATAATAGTGAAGTTTTTAAATATATTAGATATGAACTTTATGATTTAGAAAAAGCTTTGATAAAAATCACTTCAAACTCTAAATAGTTTAAATCATACTCTTTATATAGTTTTTTAGCATCTTTAAAAGAGAGTGCTTTCCCACCACTAACGCCAGATTTTTTTATATAATCAAAAAGTTTTTTCTTGCTATCAAACTCTAAATTATACTTTATAGTCTCAAATTCACAATCACAATATTTTGAAAATGCCTCTTTTATTGACTCTTCATCTAATATTGGAGATTTACTATTTGTAATAGTTTGGATTGTCTTAAAAGTATTAGAAGTAAATAACCCTGTAAAAATTGTAGGAGAAATTGAACTTATTGCTTTTACAATTTTACTTAAATCTTTAGACCATTGTAGTGCTGAAGATGATATTACCACATCATAATTATCATTTTTTATATTTTCTATAAAAGCTTTAGTATCAAAATCAAAACACTTTACTTCTATGTTTTTAGCTTTTGGATGAAGGTCACACATACTTTGTGAGAAGTCAATAGCTTTATAATAATCATATTCCCAAGAAATATGTTTTATAATCTGTCCAGAACCACAACCTAATTCTAAAATCCGTTTTGGTTCATCTTTAATATCTCTAATGATAGATTTTGCTACAATTTGTTGTATTATATTGTAAGAATTGTATTGATTTGCATATTTTGAAAATTCGTTTTTTACGGACATAAGCGAATCTTAACTTTTTTTTAATAAATTTTGGATAAAATACCTACCATTTTTTCAAAGGAATAAAATTATGACATCAACACTTTTAGTAGTTCAATTTATTTTAGCAGTACTATTAACAATTTCTATCTTACTTCAAAAAAGTTCAAGCATGGGACTAGGTGCTTACAGCGGAAGCAATGACTCTTTATTTGGAGCAAAAGGTCCTGGTAACTTTTTATCAAAAGCAACAATGCTTTTAGGATTAGTTTTTGTTTTAAATACTCTATTTTTAGGATATCTTTACAATGAAAATAGACAAAAAAGTGCAGTTGACAGTGTAAAAACAGAGAGTTTAATTCCAGCAACTCCTGAAGCAAACCAAGCGCCAGTAGCTCCTACTCCAGCTCTTCCAGCTGCGCCTGCTGTACCAACTACTAAGTAGTTGACTTGAAGTAGCAAAAGTGAAAAAAAATTTTCAACTAGCTATTTCTTCTTTTAATAAACAAGGTATTAACTGTTCTTCTAACTATAAAAGAAGAACGGTTATCGCCACAGATTCAGTTAAATTTAAAATAATAAACAATAAATGGTATAATTAGCCAAATTTTTATAATACATCAAAGGAGAGAGAATGTTAAATGAGATTTATTCAGAAACAAAAGAGAAAATGGATAATGCAATAGATGCATTAAAAAGAGACTACAAAACACTTAGAACTGGTAAAGTTAGCACTGCAATTTTAGATGGTATTAAAATCGATTACTATGGAACACCAACAGAGTTAACACAAGTAGGTTCAGTTCTTGCACCTGACGCAACAACAATTGTAATTAACCCATGGGAAAAACACCTTGTAGGTGATATTGAAAAAGCAATTCAAAATGCAAATATTGGAGTAAATCCAAACAATGATGGAGAAGTAGTTAAACTTTTCTTCCCTCCAATGACTGTTGAGCAAAGAGGCGAAGCTGCGAAACAAGCAAAAGGTATGACTGATAATGCAAAAGTTGCAATTAGAAATATCAGAAAACATGCAAATGACAGAGTTAAAGTTCTTCATAAAGATAAAGAAATAACTGATGATGAAAATAAAAAAGCTCAAGATGAAATCCAAAAAATTACAGATTCTTATGTAACAAAAGCTGATGATACTTTCAAAGCAAAAGAAACTGAAATCTTAAAAGTGTAATTATGGTTGTAGAACAAATATATAAAGATGCAAATGCACTATTAGAAGGTCACTTTAAATTAAGCTCGGGAAATCACTCTAAATACTATTTGCAATCTGCAAAGGTTTTAGAAGATCCTAAAACTGCTAAATTATTGGCAGAAGAGTTGGCTAAACAGATAAAAGAATCTGGACTAAAAATTGATGCTGTTTGTTCACCTGCACTTGGTGGTCTAATTGCTGGGTTTGCACTTGCAACTGCTCTTGATGTAAGATTTATCTTTGCTGAGCGAGTTGAAGGTGAGATGAGTATTAGAAGAGGTTTTGAAGTAACTCGTGGTGAAAAATATATTATCTGTGAAGATATTATAACAACTGGTGGAAGTGCCTTAGAAGCTGCAAAACAAATCGAAAAAGATGGTGGAGAAATAGTTGCATATGCAGCTTTAGCTAACAGAGGATTTTGTTCAAGAATTGGAAGTGAATTAGAGCCAAAAGATAATTGTAAACTACCACTTGATAAACCACTTTTTGCATTGGATGATTTTACATTTGAAATGTACTCTCCTGATGATTGTCCATTATGTAAAGAAGGTTCAGTTGCTTACAAACCTGGTAGTAGAGGGAACTAAAGCAAATGAGCAGATGGAGAGATATTAAAGGTGGTAAAAAAGAAATACCAGCTGAAGATTTAAAAGAAGATAATTTAAATCTAGATATCTGTACCTCTATTGCTGCAAGAATTAAGGCATTTATTGTTGATATGTTTATGATAATGATGCCTTTAGCTTATGCAACAACTTATATTTTTATGAATGGAAAAGATGACTTCCAAGGAAACGAAGAAGCTAGATGGAGTTTATCTATTATTTATGGTTTGATAATTATTACTTTTTGGGTTCTAAAAGGTCAAACTCCAGGATTAAAAGCTTATAATTTAAAACTTATAGATGCAAAAACAAAAGAGAAAATATCATTTGCAAAAGCTATTTTGAGATACCTTTCTTTTTTATTTAGTGCTATGACTATCGCACTTGCATTTTTGCCATTTTTTAGAAAAGATAAAAAGACTTTTCAAGACCTAGTATCCAATACCCTTGTAATCAAAACATCAACCAAATAGATGCTTTTTTTTAATCTATCTGCATTTTATTTTTTTTATTTTGCAGCAGTTGCAGTGTACATTATTTTCATGCCAAAAGTATTACATGATATCGGATATACACCTTCTCAAATAGGTGTGGTTTTTGCCTTAGCTCCCCTAATGAGATTTGCTACACCTTTTTTATTTTTAAAGCATATCAAACTTAATGCAACTATTTTTAAGTCCTCACTACTTTTATCTATACTTTCCGCAATTGGCTTTTACTTTACACTAAATAACTTTTATGCCTTCACTTTAAATAATGCGCTTTTGGGAATCTGTTTAAGCCTTATATTACCTTACATAGAAGTAATAGCCTTAAAAGAGTTAGGAAAAGATAGATATGGGAAATCTAGACTTTATGGTTCAATTGGATTTATGTTTATTGCTTTAGTATTAGCAAAATTTCTATCAGAACCACAAATTGCATTGCACTATTATTTGTGTGTAACGATTTTGATAGTTATTTTTTCATTACTACTTTTAAAACACGATGTACCACATGAAGATACTATTAGCTCAAAACCATTTTCCGTATTAGAGTATTGGCCATTTTGGCTAAGTCTATTTTTCATGCAAATGAGTTTTGGAGGCTTTTATAACTTCTTTACTATCTATGAAACAGAAAATGGTATTTCACTTGAAATGACTTCTTATCTATGGTCATTTGGTGTCATATGTGAAATTGTGATGTTTTATTTTCAAGCACCATTTTTTAAAAACAACCTATTATCCATAATCAAAATCTCTATTTTTGTTACTGCAATTAGATGGTTTTTACTTTACCTTTTTCCTGATAATTTATATATAACTTTCTTTGCCCAATCAATTCATGCTTTCTCATTTGGGTTATATCATAGTGCAGTCATAATATATCTATATAAAATTTATGAAAATAAGAAATTAGCTCAGCAATTTATGTATGGAGTTGCCTATGGTCTTGGTGGTTTTGTAGGAGCATTAGTTGCAGGTTGGCTTTATGGAGAAAATCTATTTTTATATTCAGCTCTCTTTGCTCTAGCTTCTTTACTATTTGTTAGTATAATGAAAGAAGATGTAAGTAAATAGTTGTTTTATTATAATTATGATACTATTTACTCCTTGTAAAATATTATTATGAAAGGTTAACCCCTATGTTCAAAACTCTCAAAAATTATTTTAGGGTATCCATCCTAGCAATTAGTGTACTTCTTTTTCTTATATTTTATTTCTTTTCATCTACTATTCATACTAATTTAGCCATCAAAGAAAATGAAAAAATATCTCAATCTTTATCTAATCAAATATTTAATTCAATGTACCAAGTTATGAGAAAAGGTTGGACAAGAGAAGAGTTAAATGAATTTATGGAAAATATTAAAAATTCTTTTGAAGAGTCTTCATATAAAGTTGATATATATCGTTCTTCAAAAATAGAAGAAATTTTTGGAAAAATAAATCAATCAGAGATCACAAAAGATGTACAGTATGTCTTTGATAGTAAAGAAAAATCTTCATTCTCTAAAGATAATAAAATCAAAATAATAACACCTATCCTTGCAAAACAAGAGTGTCTTACTTGTCATACTAATTCGCAAGTTGAAGATGTGTTAGGTGCTGTAAAAGTAGAGTATGACTTTAGTTATTTGATAGAAGAGACACATTCTAAATACTTTTTATTCTCTTTAATAATATTGCCATTTATGATTCTTTGTGCTTTTCTTATCTCTGGTAACTTATTAAAAAAGATTAATCTATCCATATTAAATTTTAAAGATAAAATTGAAAATATCAATACTGTAAAAGATTTTAAAAGACTAGATATCTCAAGTAGTAAAAATAGTTTTAAAGAGTTTGACCATATAATGTTAGGCTTAAATGATTTAAGTAACAAGCTAAAAAATATTGCTGTTGACAAAGATATATTAGAGTTTGAAGTTAAACTACTAGACAAGATGATTATTACTTCTGATGTAATTAGAGACTGGAAAGAGTATATAAAAGATTTATTACATGAAATAAATGTTGTACTTCCAGTACACTGTTTAATCACAATATTTAAAACAAATGATGAGTTTTATGAAATAGAGATTTTCTGGCTAGGAAAACCAAATGAAGATGTTGTAAAACATATTGATAATGTAGCCTTAAATATGATTAAGTCTCACCATAATTTAGATATTTTAGATTATACTATAAGCCATAACTATACAAATGAAAACTTCTGTCTAACAAACTTAGCCATAGATGATATTACTCACGAAGCAAAATCAATTCTTTTAGATACTCCAAAAATTGGTGGAATTGTAGGATTAGGAATCCAATCAGAGCTGGAAAAAGACTCTATTCACTCAATCGTTATTGATTCAATTTTAACAACTCTATTAAATCTTGTTGGTTCAATAAAAGCCATAAATAAATATACTGAAAACTTAGAGTTTTATGCGACTAGAGATCCTTTAACTTCCCTGTTTACACAAAGAGTATTTAGAGATTTATTAAACTATGAAATTAAAAGAGCCAAAAGACATGATTACCATTTTGGATTATTAGTTATTGATTGTGATAACTTTAAACCAATTAATGATACTCATGGACATAGTTTTGGAGATGAGTTCTTAATATCACTTGCCAACGTACTTTCTGATTCAAAAAGAGATGAAGATATTCTTTCAAGATATGGAGGAGATGAGTTTACTATAGTTCTTCCAGAGAGTGATGAAAAAGAGACATATACTGTTGCTAAAAGAATATTAGATGCCGTTGCTGCACTAGAACTAATCGCTCCTGATGGGACAAAATGTAGTATGACTATCTCAATAGGTATGGCAATATTTCCAGAGCACTCAGAAGACTCTGTAGAACTATTTAACATAGCCGATGCTATGATGTATGAAGCAAAAACAATGGGTAAAAACTCAATTAAATTCCCTAGTGAAGATGAACTAGAAGAGATTCATAAAGATGTAGAAGATAAATCTATGCTAGTTTTAAATGCAATTAAAGATGAAAATATACACCCTCACTTCCAACCAATTGTAAATGTTAAAACTAACAAGTGTGAAATAAATGAACTTCTTATGCGAATAGAGGTAGGTAATGCATACTTGCCAGCTGCAAAATTCATAGAAACAGCCGAAACACTTGGGATTGTTCACAAAATGGATTATATGGTTATAGAAAAAGCTTTTGCTAAAATCAAAGAAACAGACTATTCAGGGCTTCTTTTTATAAATCTTTCGCCAAAAGCTTTAATAATAAGTGAATTTATAAATAAAATAGTAAAACTAGCTTATACATACAATATAGATAGAAAAATGATTGTATTTGAAATAACAGAAAGAGAGACTGTAAAAAGTTTTGCTTTGCTGGAAAAATTTGTACAAAATCTAAAATTAGAAGGTTTTAGTTTTGCAATAGATGATTTTGGTTCTGGTTTTTCAAGCTTTCATTATATTAAAAAGTTCCCTATTGATTATATAAAAATTGATGGTGATTTTATTGTAAATATTCACAAAGATAAAAAAGACTTAGCCTTTGTAAAATCAATTGTAGCCTTAGCAAAAGAACTAAACGTTAAAACCATAGCAGAATTTGTAGAGAGTGAAGAGATTTTAGAATTTTTAAGAGAGATTGATATTGATTATGTTCAAGGATATCATCTTGGAAAACCTAGTGCAGAATTAACTAAATAGTTATTCTACACTATATCCATAATCAAGAGTCTAATCTCTTTTTTCTCTTGTATTTCAACTAGCTTTAGTCCAGGAATTTGAGTATTCATAAACTCAGCGATTGATTGGACATTTTTTTTAGCTAAAGTTTTTAAAACCATACCTCTATAGTGTTTTGCCCAATGGGATACAACCTTACCATCTTTTAAAAATTTCAACATGATTACTGTTGCATTTTTAGGGGTATAGAATTTTTCATAAAATCCAGCTCTTAAATCAATAATCTCATCACCAATATATTCATCTAAATCATTAGTAAAGTTATCTTTATAAAACTTCTCTACACTTATATTAGGAAGTTTTGCACCTTGTTTATATTTGTAATCAGGAATTTTATCACTAGCCTTAATTGGACCAAAAAGGTTAGAAAACAAAATTACATTATCATCTATGTAGTTTTGTTCATTTGAGCTTAAACTATTGTAATCTAGCGCATCAAAAGCAACACCGTTATATCTTTGTATTGCTTTCATAGAAGCTTTGTTTTTTAGACTCTCTTGATACTTCTTTACATCATCCATCTTTTTTATTCCAAACCAAGAAGATAACTCTTCTAAAGATAAGGATTGCACATATTTTTCATAAGAATCAAAAACTTCTTTTCTAAAGGGAAAGTTTTTCTCTAAAAAGAAGTTCTCTTTTGAAAATGGTTTTTCATTTCCACCTTCATTTTTTGTCTCTGCTGGAGCTAATAATATCTTCAAAATTGGCCTAATCGTCTAAAAATTCGCCACTTCTATATAGCCATTTTCCATCTATTTTTAAGAATTTACTTCTTTCTGTAAAAGAGACATCTAAACCTTTTTGTTTAAGTCCTAATCTAAACGTTACATAAGCTTCATCTACACCATCTACGAATTCTATAATTTCTAAGGTATTAAAATCTGTAGAATTTACTACATCTTCAATATCCTCTCTCCATTTACTCTTATCCCTTGAATACTCTATATTATCTTCATGAGTAGTGTTAATTATATAATCAATATTGCCTACTACAAAAGCTGTAAATCTTGACTTCATTAACTCTAAGGCAGTTTCTGGATTTTTTCCACTGTGGAAAACTTTACAACAATTTATATAACTCTTTTTACTTCCGCATGGACAAGATGTATGTTCATTATAAGCCATATTTAGCTCCTAAATTTTAAATTTAATATATTGATATTTATACTTTAAGTATTAATTCTTTGTACTCTTTTGTTCTAATTTTACGATTAATCTCTCTTTTTACAATACCAAAAGCATATTTACTATCCCCACCACCAATTACTGCTTTTTGAGAGTCACAAGATGGGCATAAAAAATATGTTTTATGTAGTAAGTAATCATTTTCATAAACTAAAACTTCATCACAGCTAGGACAATGGCACTCTAAATTTATAATATCTTTTTTCTTCCATTCCCATCTCCAAGGAACACTATACAGATTATCTTGAGTGTATTTATAAAAATCCTCTTTAGCCATAAAAAAAACATAATACAAAACTATGCAAATCAAAAGTAGTCCAACGCCAAGTGTTATATATGTAGTATTCAAATAAATCCTTTAAAAAAACTATTATACAAAAAAATATATTTAATACAGCACTATATTTTTAGATATCTTTATAATGTTTAATGTATTATTATAAAAAAGAAGGAGAGAGATGTTTGAGAACTTACCATTAGAACTTGTTTCTAACCTAATATCACTTATTGTAATTGGTTTAATAATTGCAAAATTTGTTAGTTATAAAAAAAAGATTGCAGTTATTGAAGGCTTATGTCAATTAGAAGAGGATAAGAAACTAACCCCTGAAGATAAAGAATTTGTCTCTTCAAGTATAAAAGAGTATGAAATACTACAAGCAAAACAACAAGGTTTTAATAAATTGATGTATCCTGCATTTATCTTAATTGCTGGTGTATTTTTTATATTTTTTGATTTTGCTGAAGCTATGATTCATATTAATATTCTAGTTGTTACTTATATTTATCTATTTATAAAAACAATTCACTATAAAAACTTCATTAACCTTCTTAGGAAAATCAACATTTAATGAAATCTTTCTCCAAACTCTTTTTGGCATCATTTTTAATTTTACTTTCATGTCTAGGGTTTGGAAGATTTGCCTTTGGTATGATTTTACCAAATATGCAAATAGATTTAAATATCTCAACAACACTTATTGGCTTTATAGGTAGTGCAAATTTTGCTGGATATTTTTTAGGTGTTATTTTTACAAGTAGAATCTACTCAATATTTAAAACCTCCTCTTTAATCTCAAGATTACTTCTTCTTCAAGCTCTTAGTATGATAGTTATGACATTTTTTAATAACTATATATTAATATCTATTTTATATTTTACTTCTGGTTTTTTTGCAGCTATTATAAATATTTCTATTATGGTCTATATTTCTCATGTAGTACCACAAAACATAAGAGGAAAAGCCTTAGGTATTGCTATAAGTGGTTTTGGAGTTGCAATTATTACTTCTGGGTTTTTAGTTCCTTTTTTAGAACAATTCTATGAAGCAAACACGTGGAGAGTCTCTTGGCTAGTTTTTTCATTTATCATATTTATAATATCTTTTTCTATCAAATATTTACTTACATATGATGTGGATAATAGCGTAAAATCAGATACTAAATTTTATGAATATAGAAAGAATAAGAACTTTTGGAAAATCGCCTCTTTATACTTTTTATTTGGTATAACTTATGTTGTTTATGTTACTTTTTTTGTTAGTGCATCAATGGAGAAGTGGAACTTAAGTTCACAAGTTTCTGGTATGTTTTGGTCAACATTTGGTTTTATATGTATATTTGGTGCATTTATATTTGGTGCAATTGCAGATAAATATGGGACATTTAAGACTTTAATCTTAGTTTTTGGATTTCAAGCTTTTTCTATTTTTATACTTATATTTGATACACCTAGTTTTGTACTATTTGTCTCTGTATTCTTCTTTGCTATATCTGTTTGGAGTGTACCAACAATCATTGCAATGCTTTGCACGGAGTTTTTTGGGCTAAATAAAACTGCCCAAGTATTTTCCTTAGTTACTCTTATTTTTGCCATAGGACAAATTATTGGACCTATTGGAGCTGGATATATTTATGATACTCTCAACTCTTATGATTTTGTTTTTCTTATGACATTTTTATTAAGTTTTTTAGGCTTTTTATTATCAGTGATTTTTTCATACAAAAAAATATCTATTTAATTTAAATAAAGACATAAAAAAAGGGGAAGCAATAAGCCTCCCCTTTTTATTTGAATTATAAGTTTCTTATAATACAGGAGATTTGATAACCATCATTTTTTCGTTAGTCATCTCTTCCATAGAATGGTGAATACCACCTAATCCTAATCCAGAAGCTTTAGCTCCTCCAAATGGCATCCAATCAACTCTAAATGCAGTATGATCATTTACCATTACAGCTGTTCCATTTAATCTTTTTACTGCTTTTAAAGCAGTGTCAAGATTTTTTGTAAATACTGCTGCTTGGAAAGATACTTCTAATGCATTTGCTCTATCAAACGCTTCTTCAATATCAGAGTAAGAATAGATAATTACAACTGGTCCAAATACCTCTTTTGTAGATACTAAAGCATCATCAGCAGGATTTAAAATAACAGTTGGTTGGAAACACGAATCAGAGATTCTTTTCCCACCAGTTAAAATTTTTCCACCTTTTGTAACTGCTTCATTAACCCACTCTTCTACTCTATTAACTTCATTATGGTTAATAAGTGGTCCAACTTCAGTTTTTGGGTCTAATTGATCTCCAACAACTAATTTAGAAGCATAATCAGATAATCTCTTAGCTACTTCGTCAACAATTGAATCATGTACAAATACTCTTTGAACAGAAACACAAACTTGACCAGCGTGGTAGAAACCACCTTTTCCAATTGATGGAATTAAGTCATCAATATCAGCATCAGCTTCAACAATAACAGGTGCAACTCCACCGTGCTCTAAAGCAACTCTTGTTCCATTTGCAACTTTAGAGTTTAAGTACCAACCAACAGCACCAGAACCAATGAAAGTTAAGAAATCAACTTTTGGAGATGTTGCTAATAATTCACCACCATGTCTATCACAAACTACTGCTTGTGCCCAACCTTTTGGTAAACCAGCTTCTTCTAAAATCTCAACTAATTTAATAGCACTCATTGGTGTTTGAGTTGCAGGTTTAATAATTACTGGACAACCAACAGCAATCGCAGGGATTACTTGGTGAACTGCCAAGTTAAATGGGTGATTAAATGCAGAAATTGCAGCAACCACACCAATTGGTTCTTTGAATGTGTAAGCCATTCTATTTGCACTAGAAGCAGTGTGACCCATAGCCACTTGTTTACCTTCTCTTACACCTAGGGCTTCAATAGCAAGTTTAATACCGTTGATTGCTCTTTGAATCTCAACTTTAGAATCAACATAAGGCTTTCCACCTTCACTTGCACAAAGAATTGTTAATTCTTCAACTTGTGAAGACATAATCTCTGCAACTTTTTCTAAAATCTCTACTCTTTTATATGCAGGTAATGCATTTTTGTGGTCAAGAAATGTATCACTTGCTAATTCAATCGCAGCTTCTACTTCTTCAACTGAACTAAATGGAACAGTTCCAACTACTTTACCATCAAACGGTGATGTAACTTCTATTGTTTTACTCATTCTCTTCTCCTTCTAATAATGTTTCAGCATTTTTCACAAGGTCATTTAAGATAGCATGATTTAAAGAATAATCTACAGCTAAATCAATTAAATGTACACCTTTCCCATTTACACATTTATCTAAAGTTTCAGTAAACTCTTCACAAGATGTAGGTCTATGTCCACTTGCACCATAAGATTCTGCATATTTTACAAAATCAGGGTTACCATAGTCAAGTCCAAATGTATCAAATCCCATACCTGTTTGTTTCCATTTAATCATACCAAATGCATTATCATTTAAGATTACAACAGTAAGATCAAGTCCAAGTCTAACAGCTGTTTCAAGCTCTTGTGAATTCATCATAAATCCACCATCACCACAAACAGTAACAACTTTTTTCTCTGGATGTACCATTTTTGCAGCCATTGCAGAAGGAAGTCCTGCTCCCATTGTTGCAAGGGCATTGTCTAATAATAGTGTGTTTGGTCTAGCAGCTTTATAGTTTCTAGCAAACCAAATTTTATAAACACCATTATCTAAAGTTAAAATATCATCTGGCCCTAAAATATCTCTAATAGTTTTTACTGCTCTTTGAGGTAAAATTGGGAATCTCATATCACCAAAATATTTTGTTAATCTTACATTGATAGTTCTAATAACTGTTTTATAGAAATCAAAATCCCAATGCTCTTGTGGAGATAATGCTCTATTTAAATCTGTAATACTTCCAGCAATATCACCTACAACATCTAAGTGTGGGAAATATGTTGGGTCAACTTCTGATGGGAAAAAGTTAACATGGATAACTTTAGTAGCATCAGGTCCCTCTTCCATGAAAAATGGTGGTTTTTCAATAACATCATGACCAACATTAATAATTAAGTCAGAAGTTTCAATTGCAGCATGAATAAAATCCGCTGAAGATAGAGCAGCAGTTCCTAAACATAATTTGTGATTATCATCAACAACACCTTTACCCATTTGAGTAGTAAAGAATGGAATTCCTGAATCATTAACAAAATCAGTTAATGCATCACCAATTCTATTTCTGTTTGCTCCTGCACCAATTAAGATAAGTGGTTTTTTTGCAGTTTCAATCATTCTAACAGCTTGTAAGATAGTTGCTTTATCAGCATATGGATATCTTACATGTTGTACTGGATATAAATAATCAGTAGATGATTCTTCTTCAGCAATATCTTCTGGTAACTCAATATGAACAGCACCTGGTCTTTCAGCAGTTGCTATTTTAAATGCTTCTCTAACCATTGATGGAATGTTATTAGCATTTACAACTTGTTTAGCATATTTAGTCATTGGTTTCATCATACCAACGATATCAATAATTTGGAATCTTCCCTGTTTTGATTTTTTAATTGGTTTTTGACCCGTAATCATCAATGATGGCATACCACCAAGTTGTGCATATGCAGCACTTGTAGCGAAGTTAGTAGCTCCAGGGCCAAGAGTAGAGATACAAACTCCAACTTTTCCTGTAAGTCTTCCATAAGTTGCAGCCATAAATCCTGCACCTTGTTCATGTCTAGTTAAAACTAGTTTAATGTTTGATGTTCTTAAAGATTCTAAAAAATCTAAGTTCTCTTCCCCTGGTATACCAAATATATACTCAACGCCTTCGTTTTCTAAGGCTTTAACAAATAAATCAGATGCCTTCATTTTATTCCCTTTGTTTGTTGTTTAAAATTTTTATTTTGATAAGTTTCTCACAAATAATGTTTAAAAAGTCTTAAAATTAAATTTTCCTTATACTGAATATAAAAAAATTTATTTTAGTTCTATTATTACACACTTTTTTTAAAACTCAAGATTATAGTTACATTAAATTAAATAACTAGATTTTTTTTTCTATATAAATTAAGTTTTATGTCCATGCCCATTTTAATAAATTATCCTTATTTTTTATTTAGTTTTTTAATGTAAAATCATTAAAAAAGTTTAGGAAAAACATAAATGAAATCCCTGATATTTGACCTTGATGGAACACTAATAAATTCACTTTTAGATATAGCACTTAGTATGAATAGTGTTCTAAAAAAGCACGATTATCCAAGTCATGAAATTGAAAAATATAATTACTTCGTAGGCGATGGGGCCTTGGTTTTAGTAAAAAATGCTATGCCTGAAAACTCAAAAGAAGAAGAGATAAAAAAAGTACTAAAAAGTTTTATAGAGATATATGAACAAAACACACATAATAACACCTTTGCCTATGAAGGTATTTATGAGATGTTAGAAAAAATAGAACTTTTAAACATAAAAAAAGCAGTTTTATCAAATAAGCCTCACAAATTTACAATAAAATATATGGAAAAAATCTTTAATAATTTTTATTTTCAAGAGATTCATGGACAAAAAATTGATGTTCCTAAAAAACCTGACCCAACTATGGCAGTGCAAATTGCTACAAAACTAAACACAAATATTGAAGATATGATTTTCATAGGGGATACTTCCACAGATATAAAAACAGCAAAAAACGCAAATATGAAAAGTATAGGCGTAGCATGGGGCTTTAGACCAATCGAAGAGTTAAAAGAAGCAGGGGCTGATTTTATTGCCCATAAGCCTATGGATATAGTTGATTATGTATCATCGTTGTAAAATAGATTTTCTATTTTACAACTCCACTTCAAAAAACTTCTCATCGATTTTTTTATACTCTGCAACGGAACAAGTTATTTTAGAAGCATTTTTATAATCTCCAAACTCTTTTGCAAATAGTTTTTGAAGGTCACTTAGATTTGCTGTTCTAAAAATAAAATAACCCAAAATATCTTTTCCTCTTGAACCTGCTTTTTCTATACCAAAACTATCAAATTTCCACTCAACACCTTTAGCAAACAAAAATACTTCACTTAATCTTTTTTCCAATTCATCTCTCACAGAATTGTTATACTCTTTTAAGTGTATATAAAAAGCAACATTTATATTATAGTTTTCTTGTGATAATTTCTCTTCATATGAGTTCTGTGGTTCTTGTACGATTTTCGTATTATCCATTAAATAAATCCTCTGTAAAATATATCTGTTATTATAATATGTTATACTTTTTTTAAATATAAAAGGAGTAAATTATGATTAGAAACTTATTTGTTTTTTTATTTTTAGTTAGTTTTGTTTTTGCAAACAATTTAACAAACCCACAAACCATCTATCAAAAAAAGTGTCAAATGTGCCATGCTATGGATTATCCAGAAACTCTTGAAGAAAAAAGAGCTCAAGTTGCGCCTAATATACTAATGGTTATGCGTAATATTAGTATTGGAATTGAAGCAGTTGAAGAGCCAAAAAACAAAGAAGAGTTAAGAAAACTTGTCATAGAGTTTATGAATGACTATATTTTTGAACCAACTGCACAAAAAAGTTATTGTGAAGAGGTTATTTTTAAGCACTTTGATTATATGCCATCCCTTAAAGGTTTTATTTCAAAACAAGAGGCTCAAATTGTTGTACCATGGGTTTATGACACTTTTTCACCTAAAAAGGATTAGATATGTATGCAGTTATATTTGAAGTTTGGCCTACTATTAATGGCAAAGAGGAGTATCTAAATATAGCCTCACAGTTAAAACTCTTTTTAGAAGAGCAAAAGGGATTTATCTGTATAGAGAGATTTCAAAGTCTAAGCAATGAAGATAAGCTTTTGAGCCTTTCTTTTTGGGAAGATGAAGAGGCTATAGGCTTGTGGAGAAACCTTTTTGAACATAGAATTGCCCAACAAAAAGGTAGAAAAGAACTTTTTGATGACTATCGAATTAGAGTTTCTAAAGTTGTTAGGGATTATAGTATGAATAATAGAGATGAGATTCCTCAAGACTCAAAAGATACTAATTAGTTTGTTTAAAGAAACCTTCTTAAAAGTTTTAATTGATATAATATTTTTTCTATTAAGGATAAAAATGAAAATACTTTTTATACAAATACTGATTATTTTTTCTTTTTCAATTAATTCATTTGCAGATTCAATTAAATTTTCAAAAAAAGAAAAAGATTTTATTGATTCAAATCCTGTCATCAAAGTTGCGATGATGCCAGACTTCACACCCTTTACATACTATATAAACACTACACCTGTTGGATTTGAGCATGATTTATTGAAAATCATTTCTCAAAAAACCGGATTAGTGTTTGAGAAAAAAATTGATAAATGGACAAATATTTATACCTCTTTTAAAAATAAAGAGGTGGATATGATTAGTAGTATTTCATATAAAAAGTATAGAGAACCTTTTACTACTTTTACAAGCTCTTATTATGATATTCCTATTATGATATTTGTAAGGGATTCTTTTGGAGAATATAATGGAATAAAGAGCCTAAAAGGCAAAAAAGTTGGAGTCTTAAAAGATGTATTTTATGTAAAAGAGTTAGAAAAACTAGAAACAATGAACTTAGTATATTATGATAACTATGCAGAGTTAACGAAAGATTTGGTTTTTGGTAAAATTGATGCTCTAATTCAAAATCTTACAAATATAAATTATCTTATTAAAAAGAACCTCTATTCAAACTTGAAACTTGCTAGTGAATTAACTCTTCCAAATACAAAAAAAGAGGATTTGAGATTTGGAGTTCAACCTGAAAAACCACTTTTAAGTTCTATCATACAAAAAGCTCTTACTTCCATAACAAGTAAAGAAAAAGAGAGTTTAGTCAATAAATGGATTGGCTCAATAAAAGAGTATAAGGGTGGACATATTGAACTTAATAAAGAAGAAAAAGCATACCTAAATACTACTATTATCAAATATTGCATAAATCCAGATGGATTACCCTTTGAAGGTCTCAATGAAGAAGGTAATCATTCGGGCATGAGTTCTGATTATTATGATCTATTTGAACAGATACTTTCTGCAAAATTTGAACTTGTAAAAACAAAAAACTGGAATGAATCCATAACTTATATAAAAGAGCACAAGTGCGATATGCTAGCTCTTGGAATGGAAACCCCTGAAAGAAGAAAATACCTAAATTTTACAAGTAACTATTTAGAAGTTCCATTAGTAGTAGCCACAAGAGTTGATGTGCCTTTTATAAATAATATATTGGATTTAGAAGGTGAGAATATAGGTATTGTAAAAGGAGATGCTTTTGTAAAAATACTTCGACAGAAATATCCCTCTTTAAATCTAATAGAAGTAACTAATATAAAAGAAGGACTAGATAAGGTAAAAGATGGAGAACTCTTTGGATATATTGATACCCTTGCTAGCATAGGGTATGAGTTTCAGCAAAAATATTTTGGAGAACTAAAAATAGCAGGAAAGATATCTGAAAACTTAAAATTATCAATCGCTATTGTAAAAGAGAATCATTTATTATTAGATATCTTACAAAAAACAGTCAATAATATAACAAATGAAATGCATAGAGAGATATTTACAAAATGGATTCCTATAAAATATCAAAAAGGAATAGATTATACTCTTGTTTGGAAGATATCTATTGCTGCGATACTTTTAATCATACTTGTTATATATTGGAATAGAAAAATCATACAAGCAAACAACTTACTAAAACAAGCCCAAAAAGATATCCAAGAAAAGAATAAAGAGCTAGAGAGACTCGCAATTACAGATAAGTTAACCAATTTATATAATAGAAGAAAACTAGATGAACTCTTACATAATGAGTTAAATAGATACGAACGATTTGGTCATACATTTGGTATAGCAATTTTAGATATAGACCACTTTAAAAAAGTAAATGATTCATTTGGGCATCAAGAGGGAGATAAAGTATTAGTAGAGATTTCAAATATCTTAAGAACACATATAAGAAAAACAGACTTCGTAGGTAGATTTGGGGGAGAAGAGTTCGTGATTATTTGTCCAGAATCCCAAGAAAATGGTGTATATAATCTTATGGAAAATATCCGTAAAGATATAGAAAAGCATGACTTTAAAAAAATAGAAAAGATAACCACTAGTTTTGGAATTGCCATATTAAAAGAGAATGATACAATTGAATCTCTTCTAAAAAAAGCAGATGAAGCACTTTATGAGGCTAAAAAATTAGGTAGAAATAGAGTCGTAGTAAGTAGTAAGTAGTTTAAATAAGTTCCTAGGATACTTTTATAAACTGCTTTCTATAGTTCTCTTCTAAAGCTGTTTTATCTTTATAATCAATTATATCACCAATTTCTATTTGAACTTTTAAGCCTTTTGTTCTATTTTTAATAGCATCTTCCAAAACTTCATTTGCATTTGATTTTATATATACAGGCAAAATTGGCAATCTATTTTTCAAAGCAATAATTCTAGAGCCTTCTTTAAAAGAGGACAAAGGAGTATTCTCTTTATTTCTCGTTCCTTCAGGAAAGATATATAAAGAGTGTCCCTCTTTTACTACTTTTTTACTATCTTTAAAAAATGGTGCCATATTTGAAGCATCTCTATCGAGTAAAACTGTTCCAGCATTTTTGGTAAATGTTCCAAAGAAAAAGGAGTTATACAACTCTTTTTTAGCTACCCAAAAGCCATTAATCTTACTACTTTTTAAAGCAAGTTCAATAATCAAAGGGTCGATAATACTTCTGTGATTTGAGACGACTAAATACTGTCCATCAAATGGTAGTTTTTCTTTGTTTATCACATCAACACTTATGTTGAGTTTTCCTAATAGTTCTTGTGCATATTTTAATCGTAAATCAAATATTTCTTGAGAGTTTTTTACTTTTTTGAGTTTAAATCCATATTTATTTGTAAGATACGTGGCATATATTGCCATACTTATTTGTTTAAAATTCAATAATATCCTAGTATTTTTTCGTAGTATATCCAGATGAACTTAGGTGGAGGATTGATTTTAAATTTACATTGACTATTGAATTAAAAGTATGCTATAAAATAGTTTTAGGAGTTGTTATGAATATAGAACAAAGGTTTTTACTAAAAGCTATGGAAGATAGGAATTTTGTCTGCTTTAATTATGAAGACAAAAGTTTTAAAAGTGTCAAGATTTTAAAGTTTGAGAATGGTTTATTGTATACGGATAGTGGTAACTTTGAGATTGAAAAGATGAAAAAAATTATTGTTTTGAAAGATAGATTTTAATAGTTTTCTTGAAGACCTAAAGGTCTTCGCTTCTTCACTTTTTACCCTTCGGGTTTAGTCACTACGTTTCTGCATGATGGCAAAAAGTAAAACAAAAAGTTACCAGCCGAGTTACCAAATAAAAGTATAAATTTTAATAAAAGCTTACGATTGATAATTTCATACTTATTTATTAAGGTATTCAATTGTTTTATTAATCAATCCATTTAGATGTATATTATTCATTTTATTTACTGGTTCCATTTCTGATTGTGTTATATTTTCAATATTATTTGGAATCTTAAATCCACTTTTTTCCTCAAATGAATTTAACATAGGATCATAAATAATTGTAACTAAAGGATCTCTATTTACATTTATTTTAGCAAGAGGATTAAATAAATAAATCTGTGATTCTACTGATAAAACAGCAAAAAACCTTTTCACACCTAGAAAATTTGAGGACACTACCCCTGTTCCTTTTACATCAAAAACATATGGATTAAGAAAAAATGACCCTGGACCATCTGTAATTACAATTAATGCTTTTAATTTTAGATCATTAACTAATTTTTGATATAAAGTTTTATTATTAATAACCCACTTATTATCTTTTCCTACAATTAAATCTTTAAAATCACTATTTTTAAATCCTAATAAAGATAAATTAATTAACTCTTGTCCTAAATTATCATGTAACTGCTTTTCAATGATACCTTCTTTTTCCCATGCATATAAATAGCTTTTTTCAAAGTTATTAAATGCTGTTGTTCCAACATGACTATGTTCAACTTTTTTAGGAATATTAATAATATAACCAATTTTGTCATTTTTGTTAATTGTATACTTTGGAATATCAGGTTGTTGAACTGCACATCCTGAAAACAAAACTATAAGTAAAAAAGAGAAACCTAATATTTTTTTCATAAAAAATCCTTATCTTATAGGTAAATTATAAATGTATTGTATTTAAATTACATTTATATAATCCTAATATGTTACTCTATAGCTAGTTAATTTATGAAAATCATTAGTTTTAATTTTAATATTCTCTTGAAGACCTAAAGGTCTTCGCTTCTTCACTTTTTGGTGGCAAAAAGTAAAACAAAAAGCCACCAGCCGAGTTGTCAAAGGCAAAGCTCCCCTTCCACTTCACTTTTTAAAGCTAGCCTGCAAAACTCGTCGAAAAAGTGCATTTAGCACTTTTCTCTCCTCAAACAGTTTCGGCTTTTTCCACTTAAAAAAGCAAAGCACTCGGCTTTAACAAAGGCTGGATTTCTATAGTTGAAACTTTATCTAATAATTATTTTGTCAAAATATATGGAATATAATTGAAATCTTTAAAACCTACATTAAAGGAATCCTCAGATTTTAAACCTTCGTAAAATTTAACATTTGGATTTTGTCCTTGAAGAATCAAACAAATTATTTCTAAAAACTCTCTTTCAATTTCTGAACCAAAATATACACCCGTTAGTGCATTGGAGTCATATCCATAAGCCTTATTAATTTCATTATGAAAACATCGCCATTCTTTTTCATAAGTCCAATCTAAAGACTTTACACAAAGTAATTTTTTGAGAAGATAAATTTTTTCTGAAGAAACCATTTCAACTAAATCTAAATAAGGAGGTTTATCTTTATATTCTACAGGAAAAAGTTTTTGAAAGGGTTCTTTTTTTGTATCAAACTCAAGACAAAATCCTTTTCCAGAAGATGCATAATGTGACCACATAAGCTGATTATCATTTTTTTCGCTAAAACAACTAACACCTTTATTTTTATAAACATTATCTATTCTTTCATTCATTACATCATTAGCTATTTCTAAAAATTCTGAAGATGAAAAATTTTCTAATTCTTTTTCCCATGTTTCATTCTTAATATATTTAGAAAAATATTCTTTTAACTCTTTTATTTCTTTTGTATTTAAATTTTTAAACTTTAATTTAATATTACAATCAAATGGGTCATTAAATTTAATAGAAGAATTAAAATAAATACATTGAGATTTTAAATTAATTAATGATTGAACAGTTGCTGGTTGATATTTATAAATCTTTTCTGGAATATTCAATTATATCTCCCTTATTGGTATTAAATTTTATATTAACTAAACTTAAAAATAACGGCTAGAAATTGGTCAATTTTGTTCTAGTTCAAGGCGGAGTGAAAATTAGCTTAGGAGCTTACTAGAAGTAAGTGAGTAAGTTAATTTTTGCGACAACGCAGAAATCGGGCAAAAGTGGCTGATTTATAGCCGTTATTTTTTTGCTAGGCTGACGCCTGCTAGATAGCCACTAGCCCACGCGAATTGTAGATTGTATCCACCTCTGTTTCCCACTATATCTAAAACCTCTCCTGCCAAATACAATCCTTCTACCTTCTTACTCTCATAAGTTTTATTATCCACCTCATCGGTTCTCACTCCACCACCACTTGCTTCTGCGTGTTTGAAGCCTTGGGTGTCTGTGATTTTAAATCTCCAGTTTGTTAGGGTGTTTATTAGGCTTCTTATTTGTTTGGCATTTATATCTTTTGCATTTGCCTCTTTGTCTATGTTATTTATTTGACATATTACGGGGGCTAGTTTGTTTGATACTATTCCTGTTAGTAGTAAGGCTGCATTTGAGTTTGGTAGGATTTTAAATAGATTTTCTATTTGTCCTAGAAGTTCATTTCGGCTTATATTTGGGAAAAGATTTATTGATAGTTGAACATCTTGGTAAAGGCTTAGGGGATATACTGCATATTGGGAAATGTCTAGTATAGCAAACCCTGATAAACCGTATTTTGTGAAAAGTACATCACCATATATTTCACACTCTTTTTTTCCATCAAGATATAAAGATACATTTGCCTCTTTTTTTACCCCTTGTATTCTTGACGCTTGTTCAAAATCTGTATGAAGTCCTACAAGAGAGGGATAAGTTAGGTTGTAGGTGTGTCCAAATTTTTCGGCAATATTCATGCCCACCTCTGTGGCATTTAATTGTGGGGCGGCACCTAGTCCTGAGCTAATTACTACTTTGTCATAATCTTTGAACTCATTGTGTGTACTTTTTATTATGAATTTATTTGCTTGTTTTTGTATATCTATTACTTTTGTCTCTAGGATTAGATTTACTCCTAGATTTTCTAGTTCATTTTCTAGTAGATTTACTACTGATTTTGCTTCATTTGATAGGGGGTATACTTTGTTTGTCTCTTTTATATCAAGTAAGAGTCCAATGCTTTTACAAAACTTTTCAAAAGCTTTATAATCAAACTCTTTTAGGGCATAACTTGTAAACTCTGGTTTTTCACCTATGAAGTTCTCTACTCTTGCTTGGGTATTTGAGATATTACATCTTCCATTTCCGCTTGCAAGTATTTTTTTACCTATGGCATTGTTATTATCAAAGAGGTCTATTTTTATATTTTTATTTAATCTTTTAGCAGTGATTGCAGATATTATTCCTGCTGCCCCTGCTCCTATTATTGCTATTTTCAAAGTTTGCCTTTATCTTTATGCTTGGATTATACACTTTTTATGTTTTGAGTTTATTCAAGTAAAGGGCATAGTTCTTGCAATGACTCTTTTATAAATAATATAAGGAAGCTCATGAATCCCCAAAGCGCTAAAAGAGCAATTGCACATTTAAGTAAAAGAAAAGTTCCAATATTTTTGTGGGGACCTCCTGGTATTGGTAAGTCTTCTATTATTGCTCAAATAGCAAAGGAAGCAAATATAGCCTGTATAGATTTACGTCTTTCACTTCTTGACCCAACAGATTTAAGAGGAATACCCTTTTTTAATGCCAATGATAACTCAGCAGTTTGGGCACCAGCTTCATTTTTACCAGATGGAAGCCAAAAAGAGGGAATACTATTTTTAGATGAGCTAAATACTGCGGCTCCCATGGTGCAAGCTTCTGCTTATCAGTTAATATTAGATAGAAAGATTGGTGAATATACTCTTCCAGATGGGTGGAGTATAGTTGCTGCTGGTAATAGGGAAAGTGATAGAGGTGTAGTATTTCGTATGGCTAGTCCACTTGCAAATAGATTTGTTCACTTAGAGATGGAAGCAAATAGTGATGATTGGAAAGCATGGGCTATAAAAGCAAATATTCATCCTACTATTATCGCTTTTATCTCATATAGACCTGATGCCCTTTTTGCTTTTAATACTCAAAATGATGAAAAAGCTTTTGCCACGCCAAGAACTTGGGAGTATGTAAATGAGATACTAATGTCCGAACCTGATGATGATTTACTTTTGACTATGGTAAAAGGTTCTATTGGGGAAGAGTTAGCCTCTTCTTTTTTAGGATTTAAAAGTGTTGAAAAAGATTTACCATCTATTGATGATATTTTAGAAGGTAAAACTACTGAAGCTCCAAAAGACACATCAGCTTTACATATTTTGTGTACGGCACTTACTATTAGAATAGATGATGAAACAAGAGCAAAAGAGATAAATAATCTTATTTTATACACTCTAAATCTTCCAGGAGAGTTTGCTGTTATGGTAATACAAGATTTAAGACAGAGAAAGATTGAGTTAGATTATCTAAGTAATTGGCCTCTTTGGATGAAAAAATTCAATAATCTATTACACTAATCATGACTTCTGATACTCTATTAACCAAAGCAAAAAGTCAACTAACTTCAAAATATCCCTACTTTGGGATGTTGGCTTCAAGACTTAAACATGAAAGCAATGATGAAGTACGATTTTATGCAAGTAATGGTGTAGTGTTTAAATATAACCCAGAGTTTATAGAAAAGTGCTCTATAGATGAACTTATCTTCATACTCACAAACTGTGTTATGCACCATATTCTATCCCACAGTCAGCGAAAACTCAAAAGAAAAGGTTTTTTGTGGCAGTTAGCAACTGATTATGCTATAAATAATCTACTTAAAAAAAATGGTCTCAAAATCCCAAAAGGTGCAAACTTTAATAGTGACTTTAAAAATATGTACGCAGAAGAGATATATGAAGTCCTAAAAGAGCAAAATAACCTTGAAGAGATAAGCAGTAGCTTTAGCGATGAACAAGAAGAGGAAAAGAAGTTTGCAGATATAAATAATGTAGAGGAAGACTTAGATGAGAAAGATGAAGCAGCTTGGGAATATGCAGACTCTTTAGCAAAAGAGGTAGCTTTGAGAAAAAGTAAAACTCCCTTAGGACTTGAAAGACTAGCAAAAAAGATGCAACTCAAAAATGTGGATTGGAAGTTTGAACTTTACAATGCCATAAATAGACATATGAGAAATAACTACGCCTTTATGCCACCAAATAAAAAGCATATTTACAGAGGCGTTGCCCTTCCCTCACTTTCTAGTGATACATTAAGTCTTGTAGTTGCTATTGATACATCTGGGTCTATTCAAGATGAACTTTTAGGTGCTTTTTTAGATGAGTTTAAATCTATCATGCAAAGTTTTCCCTCTATTGCTATTGAGCTTATTATTGCAGATGCAAAAGTGCATGCACACTATAGTTTTCAAGGAGCAAATGAGATTGACTTTGCCCTAAAAGGTGGTGGGGGAACTGATTATCGACCTACTTTTGAGTTTATTGAAGCAAATTTACCTATGAGTTCTATGCTTTTGTATTTTACAGATGGGGAAGGAATATTTCCAAGAATTCCACCACCATATGAAGTAATTTGGGCACTGTCTCAAAATAAAAATAAAATACCTTTTGGAAGAGCTTTAGTAATTCTTTAGAAAAGAATTAAAATATAAGTACCTAATAAAATATAGCCAACCAAATAGTTGGCTGATCTAAAGAGGTATATTTTATCCTATGTCTTTGTCTTGATTTTATATCAATAAAATCACCTTTTTTTAGTTTTACATCTTTGTTTTCAAACTGTAAAATTGCTTCACCCTCTAAAAGTAATACAAACTCATTCTCATTTTGTTCATACCAAAAATCTTCATCACTAACTTGCCCATTTGAAACAATTCTTTCAATTCGTACATCTTTGTCTCTTAATATCTCTATAAATTCTTCATTAATTTTATCAACATTGATATTATCAAATATATTTTTCTTATCCATTTTTCCTCTTTTATAGTTCATAGTATATTAGTCAAGATTTATTTTATCTACTATTTATGATTTTATAATCTTTAAAAAGTACTATAAAAAGGTACTTTATAAGATATAAAGATACTAAAGTACATTAATCACTATTAAATCACTTGACATTAAATGAAAAATATATTACAATTTCACTATAGATTTAATATAATATACAAAAAGGAATAAATATGCAACAAGATACAATCGCATTACACGCTGGATATAATAAAAAAGAGGGATGGGGAACAATGAATGTACCTATTGCTCAAACTACTGCTTTTGCATTTAGAGATGCAGAACATGCAGCTAATTTATTTGCACTTAAAGAGTTAGGGTCAATCTACTCAAGACTTACAAACCCAACTACTGATGTACTAGAGCAAAGATTTGCACAACTTGAAGGTGGAGCTGCTGCTATTTGTGTAGCATCTGGGCAAAGTGCTATTTTTTATGCTATTGCAAATGTTGCAAGTGCAGGAGATAATATCTTAATCTCTGACAAATTATATGGTGGAGCTGTTACACTTTTAACTCATACAATTAAAAGATTTGGTATTGAAGCTAGAGTATTTAAAGTATCAGATGCTTCAAATTTAGAAGAACAAATTGATGATAAAACAAAAGCTATTTTCTTTGAATCACTATCAAATCCTCAAATTGCAGTTGCAGATGTGGAAGCAATAGTTGAAGTTGCAAAGAAAAAAGGTGTTTTAACTGTATGTGATAATACAGTTGCAAGTGCAGCTTTATTTAACCCAATCAAATGGGGAGTTGATGTTGTAGTTCACTCTACTTCAAAATATACAAATGGACAAGGTAGTGCTATTGGTGGTATTATTGTTGAAAGAGATGGATTAGCAGAATTTTTCAAAGAAAACTCTTCTAAATATCCAGAATTTACACAACCTGATGAATCATACCATGGTTTAGTTTATGTGGATGTTCCTCTTCCAAACTTTTGTTTAAGAATTAGATTATCACTACTTAGAGATATAGGGGCTGCGCAATCTCCACATAACTCTTGGATATTAATTCAAACATTAGAGACATTATCTTTAAGAATGGATAAACACTCAAGTAGTACTTTAGAAGTTGCTAAGTTCTTAGAGTCTCATCCAAAAGTAAAATCAGTAAATTACCCAGGACTAGAGTCAAATGGTGATTATGCAAAAGCACAAAAATATTTCAAAGATGGTAAAGCATCAGGACTATTATCTTTTGAAGTAGAGACTTATGAAGAGGCAAAAAGGATAATTGATAGTACAAAATTATTTTCAGTTGTAGTAAATATCGGTGATTCTAAATCATTAATTGTACACCCAGCTTCAACAACTCACTCTCAAATGAACGAAAGTGAACTACTAAAAGCAGGTGTTAACCCAACAACTGTTAGGCTTTCTATTGGATTAGAAGATCCTATTGATTTAATTGAAGATTTAACACAAGCGTTAAACTAGGAATGAGATTATGCCTTTAATCTCTTCAAAAGGTGTGTATGGACTTGCTGCCATGCATGAGTTACTTCAAAATGAAGAAAACAAACCAATGCAAATTAGAGAGATATCTGCTCGCGCTGATATTCCTCAAAATTATTTAGAGCAGCTTCTAGGAAAACTAAGACATGCAGGATTAGTTACTAGTACTAGAGGTTCTAAGGGTGGCTACATGTTAGCTAGAGATGCAAAAGATATACTTATAAAAGATATTATTATTGCTTTAGAAGATGATATAAAAATTATCGATACAAAGAGTAATAGTCCTATTTTAAATATATTTTTTGATGAAACAAAAGAGAAAACGAAAAAGTTGTTTAACTTGTCACTGAAAGATTTAACTCAGTATCAAGATAAATATAATCAATATCTACATTATAGTATTTAAGGAGAAAACGATGAAATATGCAAATAACGTAACAGAATTAATTGGAAATACACCGCTAGTAAAGTTAAACAAAGCAAGTGTAAATGGTACAACAGTTTTAGGTAAATGTGAATTTATGAATCCTACTCATTCAGTAAAAGATAGAATCGGATTTAACATGGTTGAAGAGGCTATCAAAGCTGGTAAGATTGGTGAAGGTACTACTGTAATTGAACCTACAAGTGGAAATACTGGTATTGCTTTAGCATCTGTTTGTGCAGCAAAAGGAATCAAACTAATCCTTACAATGCCTTCAAGTATGAGTATTGAAAGAAGAAAACTTTTAAAAGCTCTTGGTGCAGAGATTGTATTAACTGAGCCTGAAAAAGGTATGAAAGGTGCAGTTGAAAAAGCAGCTGAATTAAGTGAAGCAATGGATAACTCAATTGTATTACAACAATTTGCAAATGAAGCGAATCCTGATATTCATAGAAAAACTACAGCAATTGAGATTTTAAGAGATACAGAAGATAAAGTTGATATTTTAGTTATTGCTATTGGAACAGGAGGAAGTATCACAGGTATTTCTGAAGTTGTAAAAGCTAAAAACCCAAATGTTAAAATAGTTGCAGTTGAGCCAACTGACTCTCCTATACTTTCAGGTGGTAATCCTGGACCTCATAAAATCCAAGGTATTGGAGCTGGATTTGTTCCTGCTATTTTAAATACAGATATTTATGATGAAGTTTTAACTGTATCAAATGATGATGCAATGGAAACAGCTAGAAACCTTGCAAAAGATGAGGGATTATTAGTAGGTATTTCTGCTGGAGCAAATGTATATGCTTCAACTGTTGTTGCGCAAAGAGAAGAGAACAAAGGTAAAACAATTGTTACTATTCTATGTGATACAGGAGAGAGATATTTAAGTACTCCTTTATACCAATTAGATGACGAATAGGACTAAGTAACAAAGATGGCAGAGAAAGCTTATAGATCTGTAGCTAAAACCGTTTCGTGGCGAACAGTAGGAACTTTAGACACAATTATTATTTCATACTTTATTACAGGCAACCTAATCATGGCTGCCTCTATTGGTTCTATTGAAGTTGTTACGAAAATGATTTTATACTATTTTCACGAAAGAGCTTGGAATAAGATCTCTTTTGGGAAAATAAAAGAACCTGATTATCAGATTTAGGAAGATTATAGTGGTAAAAAAAATAGAAGAATTAAACAAAAAATTAAAAGATTATAGTGCTGTTGAGATTTTAAAATACTTTTTAAATGAATACAAAAATGAGGCAGCACTGTCATCTAGTTTTGGAGCAGAAGACCAAGTTTTAACTCATATGATGTTAAACCTTGACAAAGATGCAAATATTTTTACGCTAGATACAGGAAGACTTCCATATGAAACATATAGCGTAATGGATAATACGAATTTAAAATATAATATAAAAGTGAATGTATTTTTTCCAAAAAGTGAAGATGTAGAAGAACTTTATAAAAAACAAGGAATCAATGGATTTTATGAATCTATTGATAATAGAAAATCTTGCTGTAATGTAAGAAAAATAGAACCATTAAAAAGAGCATTAAAACCACTAAAAATCTGGATTACAGGTCTAAGAGCTGCACAAAGTGTTACAAGAGTAGAGATGCCCTTAGTTGAATGGGATGATAATTTTCAAGTAATAAAAGTAAACCCTCTTATTTCTTGGAGTGAAGATGATGTTTGGGACTTTATAAAAGAGAATAAAGTTCCATATAATAAACTTCATGACAAAGGATATCCAAGTATTGGATGTGCCCCATGTACAAGGGCAGTAAAAGAGGGTGAAGATATTAGAAGTGGAAGATGGTGGTGGGAAAACCCAGAACATAAAGAGTGTGGATTACACGCAAAATAGAAAAAGAGAAAGTGATGATTAGTAAAGAAAGACTTACACATTTAAAACAGCTTGAGGCTGAATCTATTCATATTATGAGAGAAGTTATTGCAGAGTTTCAAAACCCAGCAATGCTTTACTCTGTAGGAAAAGATTCTTCTGTAATGTTACACATTTTACAAAAGGCCTTTTATCCAGCGCCTCCACCACTTCCACTGGTACATGTTGATACAACATGGAAGTTTAAAGAGATGATAGAGTTTAGAGATAGACGTGCAAAAGAGGTTGGAATGGAACTAATAGTTTACTCTAACCCAAAAGGTGAAGAGATGGATATCTCTCCATTTACACACGGTTCAGCAGTTCATACTGATATTATGAAAACTGAAGGTCTAAAAAACATGCTTAACATCCAAAAATTCGATGCAGTTTTTGGAGGTGCTAGAAGAGATGAAGAGAAGTCTCGTGCAAAAGAGAGAATCTACTCTTTTAGAGATGAAAACCATAGATGGGATCCAAAAAATCAAAGACCAGAATTATGGAACATCTACAATGGAAGACACACTAAAGGTGAGTCTATTAGAGTTTTTCCTATATCTAACTGGACAGAGCTTGATATTTGGCAATATATCTATTTGGAAGGTATTCCTATTCCTGATTTATACTTCTCTAAAGAGAGGGAAGTAGTAGAATACATGGGTACAAAAATCATGGTTGATGATGAAAGAATGCCTGAGGAATTACGAAAGACTGCTAAAAAAGAGATGGTTAGATTTAGAACACTTGGTTGTTATCCATTAACAGGTGCTGTAAATAGTGAAGCTACAACACTGCCTGAGATTATTCAAGAGATGTTGATTTGTACAACTAGTGAGAGACAGGGAAGATTGATAGATAGTGATGGTGAAGCATCAATGGAGAAGAAAAAACAAGAGGGGTATTTTTAAGATGGCACACCAATCAGATTTAATTGCAGAAAATATTGAACAATATTTAAAAGAGCATGAGAATAAAGAGATATTAAGATTTATCACATGTGGTAGTGTGGATGATGGTAAAAGTACTCTAATTGGAAGATTACTTTACGATTCAAAAATGATTTTTGAAGACCAATTAGCTGCTATTGAAAAAGATAGTAAAAAAAGCGGAACAACTGGTGATAAGATTGACTTAGCACTTTTGGTTGATGGACTGGCATCTGAGAGAGAACAAGGTATTACTATTGATGTTGCTTATAGATTTTTCTCAACTGAAAAAAGAAAGTTTATCATAGCAGATACTCCAGGACATGAACAATACACAAGAAATATGGCAACAGGTGCTAGTACTGCTGATGTAGCTATTATCTTAATTGATGCAAGACAAGGGATTTTAACTCAAACAAAAAGACACTCTTATATAGCTTCATTACTTGGTATTAAGAACCTAGTAGTTGCTATCAATAAAATGGATTTAGTTGACTTTTCACAAGAAGTATTTGAAAATATTAAAAAAGATTATGCACAAATTATCCCTAATCTTCCACATAATGAAGATATCAATTTTGAGTATATCCCAATCTCTGCTTTAGATGGAGATAATATTCTTACAGTTTCACCAAAATGTTCTTGGTACACGGGTCTTCCTCTTATGCAATTACTTGATACAATATCAATTCATAAAGATGAGAATGATGACTTTAGATTGCCAGTTCAGTATGTGTCAAGACCTCACCTTAACTTTAGAGGATTCTCTGGAACAATTGCAAGTGGAAAAATCAGCGTAGGTGATGAGATTACAGTATTACCTTCAAGAAAAACATCAGTTGTAAAATCAATAGTATCAAATGAGATTAAAGATTTAAGACCAATAGGAAAAGATGAAACTGTTGAGACTATGGAGACTGCATTTGCTCCAATGGCTACAACTATTACACTAAAAGATGAGATTGATATTTCTAGAGGAGATATGATTGTAAAATCTAACTCTATTCCTCAAGTATCAAATAAGCTTGAGGTTATGGTTGTTTGGATGGATGAGAAAAAGCTTGAGCTTAATAGTAATTATATTATTAAAAGAGCAACTTCTGTTATTAATGGAACATTCAAATCAATAGAGTATAAAAAAGATATCAATAGCTTCAAAGAGATGTCAGCAGATACTTTAGAGCTAAATGATATTGCAAAATGTACTCTATCAATAGATAGACAAATTGCAGTTGATGCATACAATAAAAACAGACATACTGGAAGTTTTATTATCATTGATAGATATACAAATACTACAGTAGGTGCAGGAATGATTGTATCTTCAGTTATGAATGAATCTGAAGATAAGGATGAGAAGATAAGAGATTATACAAAAGCAGAAATTGAGCTTAATGCGTATATTAGAAGTAACTTTCCAGAATGGGAATGTAAAGAGATAATAGGATAAAAAATGGCAAGAGAAACAGCAGCTCAACAAAATGAGAGATTAAAAAAAGAAAAAAATGGACTTGATGTTCTAAAAGACATATACTTATATGCTGTTCTAGGGGAAGAGATAAGTCCTGAAGATATAATTAGATTTAAATGGTATGGTTTATATACTCAAAATAGAAATCTTCAAGATGAGGATGATAATACCTTGTATTTTATGTTGAGAGTAAAACTTGAGCATGGTTCTATGAACCTAGAACAGATGAGAGAAGTTTCAAAAATCTCCCATGAATATGCAAGGGGAACTGCTGATTTTACAACAAGACAAGATATTCAGTTTCATTATATTAGAGTTATAGATTTACCTGAGATTTTTAGAAGATTAAATGAAGTTAATTTATCGACAGTTTTTGCAGCAGGTGATGTACCAAGAAATGTTGCAACTTGTCCTGTTTCAGGAATAGAACATGATGAAATTTATGATGTTAGACCAATTGTTGACAAAGTAAACAACTACTTAAGAGGAAACAAAAACCTATCAAATTTACCTAGAAAATATAAAATAGGTATTAGTGGCTGTCATAAACACTGTATGGGACATGAGATACAAGATTTATCTTTTACTGCTGTGGTTTGCGACTGTACAGATAAAGTACTTTTTGATGTAAGTGTTGGGGGAGGATTAGCTTCAAATAAACAAATTGCAAAACATATTGGATTTGTAACTCCTTCTCAAATCTTACCAATAACTAAAGCTGTTAGTACAATCTATAGAGACCATGGACTTAGAGAAAATAGAAGAAAAGCAAGACTTGGACATCTAATTGATGAATGGGGAATTGAAAAGTTCAAAGAAGAAGTAGTTTCAAGATCAAAAGTTGCATTTAAAGAAGAGAAAGAAGTTCCTTATACTCCTTATGCAAAAAGACAACACTTTGGAATCCAAGACTCAAAAGAGAAAGAGAAATCATATATTGGATGTGCTATAAATGGTGGACATATTGGGGCTAAAGGATTAGAAGATTTAGCAAATATTTTAGAAAAACATGGTGCAACAACTATAAAAACAACACCAACTCAAAACTTTGTAGTAAAAGATGTACCAAGCAAAAATGCTCAAACTTTAGCAGATGAATTAATCACTATTGGAGTTGATTATAAGCCAAGTCCATTCAAAGCAAGAACTCTTTCATGTACAGGATTAAACTTTTGTAAATTTGCCATTTCAGAAACAAAAGACAAAGCAATTTCGCTGGCAGAACATCTAGAAAAAAAGTTTCCTGATTTTAATGAAACAGTATCTATTTCTGTAAATGGTTGTCCAAACTCTTGTGCCCATCCACATGTGGTTGATATTGGATTACTTGGACTGAAAGTAAAAAATGCAGAGGGTGTTACAGTTCCTGGATTTGAGCTAATTATTGGTGGAAATTTAGAAGGGGCTAAATCATCTTTTGGAGAAAAAACTAAAATCAAGTTTTTACCAGAAGAGGCTGAAGGTGTTGTAGAAAAAATTATTCAAAGCTATATAAATAGTGGAGAAAAAAACTTAAATAACTATTTAAAAGAGAGAATAAATGACGAAGAATTTATTTCGTCCCTTCACTAATCAACACACAGAAAAACTTTCATACTTAAAGTATGGAACAATAGGTAAGCACAAAAGTGCTTACTTTGATTATACTGCTTCAGGATTGGCATTTAGGGCTATTGAAAATCGTATTTATGATATGTTAACAACCTATGCTAATACCCACTCAAAAGAATCCGGTATGGCAAATCAAACCCATAATTACTATGAAGAAGCCTTAGAAAATCTAAAAAAATCTTTAGAATTAAATGATGATTTTGAAGTTATCCCTAGTGGCTGTGGTTCAACTGCTGCTATAAAAAGATTTCAAGAGTTATTGGGACTTTATATTCCCCCTGCTACTAAAAGAAGGTTGAATATAAACATCGATAAATCAAAACTTCCCCTTGTAATTGTTGGACCTTATGAACACCACTCAAATGAGATAAGCTATAGAGAAGCTATGTGTGAGACTGCAAGAATCGGCCTTACAAGTGAAGGCTTAGTAGACGTAGAAGAGCTTGAAGAGGTATTAAAGAAGAATCAAGACAGAGAACTTATTGGTTCTTTTTGTATAGCTTCAAATGTTACAGGAATAGTAACTTGTTATAAAGAGATTTCTAATATATTAAGACGTTATAATGCTATAGTTTGCCTTGATGCGGCAGCTTCTTCATCATATATGAATATTGATTGTAACTACTTTGATGTTATGTATCTATCTCCTCACAAACTTTTAGGTGGCCCAGGAAGTTGCGGTTTACTTGTCATAAAAAAAGATTTAATCGACCCAACCCTATCCCCAACTTTTGCAGGTGGAGGAACAGTTAGTTATGTTAGTAGAACAACTGTAGAGTATGAAAATAATTTAAGAGCAAGGGAAACAGCTGGAACTCCTGGAATAATCCAAGTTATAAAAGCAAGTTTAGCTTATCAGCTAAGAAATGAGATAGGTTTTGATTTTATTTTAAAAAGAAAAGATGAGTTGTTATCCTATTTTTTAATGCAATTAGAAAAAGTACCAAATATCATCATTTATGGGAATAAAAAGTCATACAATATAGGGATTGTTTCATTTAATATAAAAGATTTAGACCCTTATATGATTTGTGAAAAAATCTCAACAGACAATGGGATACAAACAAGAGCAGGATGCTCATGTGCAGGACCTTATGGGCATGATTTATTGGATTTTGATGATAAAGATGAGCTTGATAAAAAACCAGGTTGGATAAGAGTATCTATTCACTACACTCAAACAAAAGAAGAGATTGATAATCTAATTGAAGCTATCAATAGTTCAATAAAAACTATAATAAAGAATTAACACTTAATTAAAAAACTTTCTATATAATCCTATCATGAGATTTATAATATTTGCCACAATTTTTATAGTCGTGATGGGATTACTTAGCCTTTTTATTTCAAAAAGGTTTATCAATAAGTTAGCTATTTGCCAAAAATCAAAAAAGTTTTTAAATCTGTTTTTACTAATTAACCTATTTGGTGTAATTTTATATATGACATCAAGGTATTTAATTTCTGTACCAAATGAAATATACTTTTTACTCTCACTTCCAATAGGAGTTATATTTCTACTATTTTCTACAACAGTAATTTATGAAATAATCTCACATCTTCCAAAGATACGAAAAGATGAAAAAAGAAGAGCCTTTATAAAAAAGTCTATTGATTTAGGCTCTTTAGCTTTTGCAACTTCTATTACCACAAAAGCCATCTATAATGCAAAAGAATCTTATGTAGAAAATATAGAAGTAAAAATTCCTAATTTAAAAAAGCCATACAATATTGTTCAACTAAGTGATGTACATATTGGTGGACTAATTGACCATGATTTTATAAAAAATATTGTTTATAAAGTAAATAAATTAAATGCAGATATTGTTGTAATAACAGGCGATTTAATAGATACAGATATAAATTATATAAAAGATGCAGTTGATGAACTTAAAAATTTAAAATCAAAATATGGCACATATTTCATAGTTGGAAATCATGAATATTTTCATGAAATAGAGAGAATCCTTGAGTATATAAAATCAATAAATATCAAAGTTTTAGAAAATGAAAATGTCTATATTGGAGAAAAAAATAGTGGCTTCAATCTAGCAGGAGTTTATGATATTTTTGGATATAAAGCTAAAAAATTTGAGCCAAATATAAATAAAGCTTTAGAAAATATAGAAGATTCACCAACGATTCTTTTAGCCCATCAACCAAAATATATAAAAGAAATAGATACTCAAAATATCGACCTAGTTTTGAGTGGACACACCCATGGAGGCCAAATTGTTCCTTTTAATTTGCTAGTAAGACTTGCTCAACCATATATAAAAGGATTACATCAACACAATAAAAAAACTCAAATATATGTAAACAAAGGGACAGGTTTTTGGGGACCACCTATGAGACTAGGCGCAAGTGCAGAAATTAGCAATATTTCAATTAGCTAAACAAATAAAATTATTTAAAGATTTTACGTCTTATATTACTGTATAATATTACTTTAAAATAAAAGGATTTAATATGTCTTTAAAAGTTGTACTTTCTCACAAAACTAAATATAAATATGATAGAAAAATTTCATTATCTCCACATATAATAAGACTAAGACCAGCAGCTCATAGTAGAACTCCTATTGAGGCTTATTCATTAAATATAACACCAAAAAATCACTTTATAAATTGGCAACAAGACCCTTTTGGGAACTACCTTGCAAGAATAATTTTTCCAGAAAAAACTGATGAATTTTCAATTGATGTGGAAATTATTGCAGACTTAATTACCTTAAATCCTTTTGATTTCTTTGTTGAAGAGAGTGCAACAAACTTTCCTTTTGAATATAAAAAAGATTTAAAAAAAGAGCTAAAACCATATTTGAAAATTAATGAAAAAGGCAAACTTTTAAAAGAGTTTGTAAAAAGCATAGATAAAAGTGAAAAACCTATTATTGATTTTTTAGTTGAAGTAAATCAAAAAATCTGTGACTATGTAAACTACACTGTAAGATTAGAACCAGGTGTTCAATCTTGTAAAACAACACTAGAAAATAAACTTGGTTCGTGTAGAGATTCTGCTTGGCTTTTTGTACAAGTATTAAGACATCTAGGTCTTGCTTCTCGTTTTGTATCAGGATATTTAGTTCAATTAACAGCTGATGTTAAATCATTGGATGGTCCAAGTGGTCCAGAAAAAGACTTTACAGACTTACACGCATGGACAGAAGTTTATATTCCAGGTGCTGGATGGGTAGGTCTAGATAGTACAAGTGGACTGTTTGCAGGAGAAGGTCATATTCCACTTGCTTGTACTCCTCACTATAATAGTGCCCATGCCATAGAAGGATTTAGTGATAAGTGTGAAACAGAATTTTTCTTTGATAATAGTGTAACAAGAATTTTTGAATCACCAAGGGTTACAAAACCATATAGACAAGAGCAGTGGGATGAGATTTATGAACTTGGATTTAAAGTTGATGAAGATTTAGAAAAAAATGATGTAAGACTTACTATGGGTGGAGAGCCAACTTTTGTATCCATAGATGATATGGAATCTGCACAATGGAATACAGATGCAGATGGAGAGCATAAAAGAGAATTAGCTAATAAACTCTCAAGAAAACTACTTGATTCTTCTACAACTGGTGGATTACTTCATCATGCCCAAGGTAAATGGTATCCAGGTGAGCCACTTCCAAGATGGCAGACAACTGTTTTTTGGAGAAAAGATGGAAAACCAGTTTGGCAAAATCCTGAACTTTTAGCTGATATGAATAAATCATATTCATATACAAATGATGATGCCAAAAAGTTTATTTCAACTTTATCACTAGTTTTAGGAATAAGTGATGAAAATATCGTACCAGCTTTTGAGGACCCAGTTTATTATATTATGAAAGAAGCAGAACTTCCACTTGATATTGATCCTTTAGAGTTTAATTTAGATGACCCATTAGAAAGACGCACTATTGCCCAAAAACTGTCAAATGGTTTAAATAAAGAGGTAGGATATGTACTACCTGTAAACTATGGAGAAACAAAATGGATTAGTTCAAAATGGGAATTTAGAAGAGGTCATATGTTCTTAGGTGCTGGGAACTCGCCACTAGGATTTAGACTTCCTCTTGAGTCTCTAATTGCGAATCCACAAGTTGAATTAGAACAAGAGTTTGAAAATGACTTATTTGCTTCTTATCCTGCTTTAGGTGAGTATATACCTTTAGTTCAAAAAAGAGCTAAAAAGTTGAGCAAAAAAACTACAATAAAAAATAAAAACAAAGAGTTTGTAAGAACTGCACTTTCTGTTGAAGTAAGAGATGAAAAACTTTGTATTTTCCTTCCACCAATAGAAAAAACAGAGCCATTCTTAGACTTAATTGCTTCTATTGAAGAGAGTGCAAAAAGATTAGATATGGCAGTTATTATTGAAGGTTATGAACCACCTCATGACTTAAGAACTGATAGAATAAAAGTAACTCCAGACCCAGGTGTTATTGAAGTTAATATCCAACCAGCAACTTCTTGGAAAATGTTAAGTGATAATTTACTAGGTCTTTATGAAGATGCAAGACAGTGTAGACTTGGAACTGAAAAGTTCTTAATAGATGGACGACACACAGGTACTGGTGGAGGTAATCACGTTACTATTGGAGCCCTTGAGCCTAGTGATTCACCACTATTAAGAAACCCTCAATTACTTAGAAGTCTAATCACTTTTTGGCAACACCATCCAGGTCTTTCATATCTATTTAGTGGAGCATTTATAGGCCCAACTAGCCAAGCACCAAGAGTAGATGAAGGAAGAATGGAAAATCTTTATGAATTAGAGATTGCTTTTTCTCAAATCCCTGAAAAAGGAGATGTTCCTTTTTGGTTGACAGATAGATTATTTAGACACTTATTAACTGATATTACGGGAAATACTCACAGAAGTGAATTTTGTATAGATAAACTATACTCTCCAGATAGTAGTACAGGAAGACTTGGTATTTTAGAGCTTAGAGCTTTTGATATGCCACCTCACTCTCAAATGGCACTTTTACAAATGCTGTTAGTGCGAGCTTTGGTTTCATGTTTTTGGAAAAGACCATATAAACATGATTTAGTTAGATGGGGGACAAGACTACATGATAAGTTCTTACTTGAGCATTATGTAAAAGAGGATATTAAAAGTGTAGTTCAATACCTAAATGATGAAGGATATGAGTTCAAACTTGATTGGTTTGACCCATTCTTTGAATTTAGATTTCCATTACATGGTATGACAATGGTTGAAGGAATGCCAGTTGAGATTCGTTCTGCAATTGAGCCTTGGCATGTACTTGGAGAAGAGTCAAGTTCTCAGGGAACTGCAAGATATGTTGACTCATCAGTTGAGAGACTGCAAATAAAGATTGAAAACTTTAATTTAGAGCGATATATTGTATCTTGTAATGGAGTACAAGTTCCACTTAGTGCGACAGATGTTGAAGGGGTGTATGTAAGTGGTGTTAGATATAAAGCTTGGCAACCTTGGTCAGCACTGCATCCAACAATTAAAGTGGATACACCTTTAACTTTTGATATTATAGATAAATGGAATACTAGATCTATTGGAGGGTTTAATTACTTTGTTACACATCCAGGTGGAAGAAGTTATGATACATTCCCTGTAAACTCTTATGAGGCAGAATCTAGAAGAATAAATAGATATTGGGATTTCAATCACTCTCAAGGTGAAGTTGAATCTCATCAACCAGAAATCGGAGGAGAGAGTAACTCTATTTTTGCAGTAGAAGCAAATAGAACATTAAGTGCAACCAAAGGAAGTAAGAAACTTTACTTCAAAGAGATGCCAAAAAATAAAGAGTACCCTCATACTTTAGACTTAAGACAAAGATGGACGAAATAATAGATGTCAATATTTGATGCATATAAATTAGAATCATCATTTGATGAAATGATTGATAAAGATAATAATGTAAAAGAACACTGGAAAGAGATATTAAAAAATCTTGAAACTTCAGGTGTAGAAAAGCTAGAACAAAAACAAACAGAAATTGATTGGCGTTTAGAAGATAATGGAGTTACTTATAATATCTATAATGATCCAGATGGTACAAATAGAAGATGGAATCTAGATCCAATTCCTTTTGTGATTACAAAAGAGGAGTGGGATGAAGTATCAAAAGGTCTAGCACAAAGAGCAAAACTTTTAAATCTTATTTTTAAAGATATCTACACAGAACAAAGACTTATAAAAGAAGGGATTGTTCCTGCTGAGATTATTTTTGGGCATAAGAGTTTTTTACCAACAATGTTTAATTTTGAAAATATAGAGTACTACTCTATGAAATTTTATGCAACAGATATAAGTAGGGGTCCAGATGGTAAGTTTTGGGTTCTAAATGATAGAACTCAATCTCCTTCAGGACTTGGTTATGCAATAGAAAATCGTCTTACTATGAACTCTGTATCTTCTGAATTATATCCAAATGTAAAGATGCATAGAATATCGAAGTTTGTTGAAGGTTTTAAAAATATGCTTACTTCCGTAGCATCTAAAAACAACTCAAATCCTTTGATAACCCTGCTTACTCCAGGCCCTCACAATGAAACATATTTTGAGCACTCTTATCTTAGCTCGTTTTTAAATATCACTTTAGTACAAGGGGAAGATTTACTTACAAAAAATAATCAACTATGGCTTAAAACTTTAAGTGGATTGAAAAAAGTTGATGCAATGATAAGAAGAGTTGACTCAAAGTTCTGTGACCCACTAGAACTAAGAAGTGACTCACAACTTGGAGTGGCAGGACTTGTTAATGTTTTAAGAAATGACAACCTATCTATGATAAATCCTATTGGTGTAGGTATTTTAGAAAATGTTGGTCTGATTCCTTTTATGGAAAATATTGCAAAGTTTTTCCTAGATGAAGAACTAATTCTACCTCAAATAGCAACTTGGTGGTGTGGACAGAAAAAAGAGTTAGATTTTGTTTTAGAAAACTTGACAAATTTGATTGTAAAAAAAATAGATAAATCTAGTAAATTGGAAGTATATTTTGGTAATCAATTAGATGAAGCACAAATTCTTGATTTAAAAGAAAAAATCCAACAAAATCCTCACTATTATGTTGGTCAAGAGATTATTGACTTCTCTACTGTTCCTTCATTTTATGAAGATAAGATTGAGCCAAGAAATGCAGTTATTAGAGCCTTTTCATATTTAAATGAAGATGAATATGCTGTAATGCCAAGTGGTCTTGTTAGAGTATCTAGTTCAAAAAACTCTTTAGTTGTTTCAAACCAAAAAGGCGGAACAAGTAAAGATTTATGGATTTTAGGTGAAAATGATGCAAGTGCTGCTGTAAATATATTTAAAAATAAAGACTTTATTGATTCAAGGCTAGAAAATATCTCTACTAAAAGAGCTGAAAATCTTTTTTGGCTTGGAAGATATCTTACACGTGCTATTAGTACTACTAGAATGATTAGATTTAATTTAAAAAGTTTATTAAACCTAAACAGATATGATGATCAAAATATATCTAAAAAGACTACAAATATATTAAATGTAAGTCTTACTCATCTTACTATGACTTATCCTGGGTTTTTAAGTGAAGAAGAGGTTAAACCCCTCAAAGAAGTAATTTCTGTGATAAAAGATGCAAACAAAGCAGGAAGTCTATCTTTTACTTTGTCAATGCTTTCAAACATAAATGCAAACGTTAAAAATCTTCTTACAATGGAAGCTTGGAGAATCTATGAACGTATGCAAAAAGATTGGTTTTTTTACAGTAAAAGAGATGTCCTTTCAAACAGAGAACATATAAATGAACTAGATAATCTTTTAATATATCTTATGGCCTATAAAGAGCTAATAGATGAGAGTATTTTCAAAGAACAAGGTCTTATTTTATATGATATTGGATGTAAAATAGAGGCTTCTCAACTTCTTATTTCAAAAATGCGTTCTCTTCTTACAACAAAATTAGATAAAATTTTGGAGTATGATATTTTGGACTCTATGTTAAACTCTTATGAGAGTTATAACTCATATAGAGCACACTATAAGTCATCATTAGACCTAGAAAATATTGTGGAATTTTTACTTTTCAATTCTAAATATCCTAAATCATTAATTTATATTATTAATGATTTATTAGAAGATTTAAAAGAGCTTCCATATATAAACAAAGATACTCATTTAAGTGATTTTGAGGCACCTATTTTTAAGATTTATTCCATGTTAAAACTTTCAAATGCACAGGGTCTATTAAAATCTAAAGAGAGTGATTTTATTTATCCAAAGTTAGATAGTTTTCTATCTAAAGTTTCTCATCATTTAGGTAATACTTCTGAAGAGTTAACAAAAACATATTTTTCACACTATAACGAGTAAACATGATATACGAAATTTTTCACGAAACCAAATTTGATTATGAATCTATAGTTACCTTTAGCCATAATATTGCTAAGTTAAAACCAAAAAACTATATAAGACAAAAACTACTTAGTCATAAAATTAAAATAGACCCAAAACCATACGAAGTAAGTGATTTTGTTGATTATTTTGAAAATGCTAATACTTTCATGCTTATTAGAGAATCCCATAACTCTTTAACCGTAACTGCAACTTCAAAAGTCGAAAGGGTTGAAGAAGAGATAAAAAAATATATGGCTACTTTAAAAGCCTCTACAATAACAGTTAAAGAGACTAGAGAATTACTATCTTCATACAATAAAGATCATGTTTTTGCAAAACAATTTCTTTTTGAAACAGAGTCTATTCCCGCTCCATCAAAAGAGATTATGGATTATGTTTTAGAATCTTTTGATGAAAATAGATCCCTTTTTGAAGCAACCAATGAGTTTATGGCTAGAATTTTCAAAGAGTTTAAATTTGTAGCAGAATTTAGTGATATAACAACACCAATCGAAGAGATTTTTAAAGAGAAAAAAGGTGTTTGTCAAGACTTTGCCCAGTTTGCAATTTCAGCTCTAAGAGGTATTGGAATTCCTACAAAATATGTAAGTGGATATATTCAAACTTATCCAAAAGAGGGACAAGAAAAACTTTTTGGAGCGGATGCTTCTCATGCATGGTTTTCTATCTATATTCCAGGTTTTGGCTGGGCTGATTTTGACCCAACAAATAATAAAATACCAAATGAAGAGTATATAATTTTAGGCTATGGAAGAGATTATTTGGATATTTCTCCGCTTAAAGGTGTTGTTCAAAGTAGTGGAGATAGTGAATTGAAAGTTAGGGTAAATGTTCAAAGATTGGATAAATAAATCCAATCTTTACATCTGCTTATTGTTCAACTACAATTTTGTCAATCTTACCATTAATTGAGTTTAATATAGCCTCATAAGTCTCTCTTTCATCATGGGTATTGAACTGTGCATCTGGTGCTAAAATAGATACAATAGTATCAATCTCATCCATAACTACTAGTGAGAAACCTTTGTCCCTCTCAAGTCTTAAGTGAAAGTCTGTCTTCTCTACAAGTTTTCCAAGTCTTATAAAATAATCACTTGTATTTCTCTCTTGATTTCTTGTTAGCTCGCCCCAAATCTCACTGATTAAAGATAGAGCTTGGTCTATAAAATTACAATCAATCCAAAAGCTACTATTATCTGCATGCTTTAATAAATCAGACAACTCAATTACTGAACCAAAAGCTTCTGTATCTAGATAAGTTCTAGAAATAATTGCATTTTCTCTTGCATATCCCATAAGAACATTTATATTTGCATCATGTTCTCCAAAAACTGATGTATCTAAAAACTCTTTTGCATTTTTATATTCAATATCTATTTCAAACTTTTGATAGAGTATTTTTCCTGCATCTTTATCTATATCTATGATTTTATCAAAGGCATTAACCACTTCAATTAAGGTTGCTTCTATTCTTTCTAAGTATCTACCAAACCAATATAAATTTGATGCTACATTTGCTGTTAATAATTGTTCCATATTATGCCTCCATAACCCAAGTATCTTTAAATCCACCACCTTGAGATGAATTAACTAAATAATTACCAGCTTCCATTGCATATCTTGTCAATCCACACTGCCAAACAGTTGGTTCTTCATCCATTACAACATAAGCTCTAAAGTCAGCCTTTCTTGGAACTATCTCATTGTTTAAATAACACTCTTCATCATAGAACTCTATTAACTCTTGAGCAATAAATCTTCTTGGATTTGCAGTTATAATTGTTTTTAAATCATCAAGTTGGATTTTAGACATAGAGTGTCCAAACATTACACCATAACCACCAGCTTCTGCTACATCTTTAATAACAAGTTTTTCAATGTTTTCAAAAATATATTTTTTGTCTTTTTCAAAATATGGTAAATACGTAGGTGCATTACTTAATATTGGTTCTTCACCTAAATAGTATTTAATCATCTTAGGAACAAAATAATATATACCTTTATCATCGGCAACTCCATTTCCAGGGGCATTCATAATTGCTACATTTCCAGCTAAATAAGCTTCCATGATTCCTGGAACTCCAATCAAACTATCTTTATTGAAAAATTTTGGATCTAAAAACTCATCATCAAGTCGTCTATAAACAGCCCCTACTCTTATTTTTTGTCCATCATAGTTCTTAAAGTATAGAACTTTATTTTGAACAACAAGTTCACTATTTCGTACAAGGTGAGCACCCATTTTTTTAGCTAAATAGGCATGTTCATAATAAGCGGAGTTAAATCTACCAGGAGTTAAAACTACATTTATTCCTCCACAATTTACATAATCCATTGATTTAGCCAAAATAGATGGATAACCTTTTATTGGTTTAATTTTAAGTTTCTCAAAAAATTCTGGATATAATTTTCTATAGGTATCTCTAATAGATAAAGGATAACTAGCTCCACTTGGAACTCTTAGATTATCTTCTAATATAACCCATTCATTACTTACGGTATCTTTTACTAAATCTATACCATTGATATGTGTTCTAATTTGTTTTGAAGGAGAAACCCCTTCTAGCTCTTTTAAATACCCCTTTGCTTGGTAAATAAACTCTTCGGGGATTACTTTATCTTTTAGAATTTTTTTGTCAGTGTATAAGTCTTCTAAAAAGAGATTTAATGCTTTTATTCTTTGGCTCAAACCTCTATCCATCTTATCAAACTCTTTTGTGTCGATAATTCTAGGGATTACATCAAAAGGAAGTGATCTCTCAATAAAATTTCCATCTTTGTATAGGTTAAAATTTACTGCAAATTTGTCCATATATTTTTTGAATTCATCAATTTTTTGCCTATCTTGGTTTGAAAATATCTCCCAAAATATTTCTGTTGCACTATTTTTACTATCTAGCAAATTACACCTCCTAGGTCTATATTAAATTTTAATACTATTAATATAAAAAGGTTATAAATTATTTTATATTTTTATTAATTAATTGTATAAAAAATATACTATTAGAGTAATATTATTATAAAATGCATAAAAAAAGGGGAAGAAAGTTATTTCTTCCCCTTTTTACTCAAAAAATTGTGCTTTAATTTTAAATATACTTTATACTAAAAAACCAGTGCACCTCCAAAATTTAATCATATCTTTTTATATTTCTTATCAAATCTTTACTGAGCAATATATAAAAATGTTGTTGCCATTGCAATCATGTAGATTGTCAATGTTATCAAATAATCTTTTCTATTCTTTTTTACTGCTACTTTTATTCTTTCCATTTATTCCCTTTAATAAAGAAGGAATAAATCCTTCTTATTTAATCTCTACTATCTTTTTATGTTTTTCTTCACTAAGTTTTGGAACAACTACTTCTAAAACTCCATTATCTCCACTTGCTTCAATATTCTCCACATCTGCATTTTCAGGAAGATTAAAACTTCTAGAGAATTTACCAAATGATGTTTCTATTTTATAATAATCATCTTCCTTAATCTCTTCTTTTGTTTTTCTTTCCCCTGAGATTGTAAGAATATCTTTGTGTATATCAACTTTTATATCTTTTTTATCTACACCTGGCAAATCTACATCTATGTGATAAGCAAACTCTCCTTCCCTTGTATTAACTACAGGAACAAACCCACTTACTCCTTCATTTGAAGGGTACTCATATAAACTTTTTTCCAAGTTTCTAAATTGTTTAAAAGGGTCAAATCTTGTAACTAACATATCAAACTCCTTAAAAATAATATTTCTTGATAACTTTTGTATCAAGTTAATGGAATAATAACATAATATTTAGCACTTGTCAATATCTAGTGCTAATATTTTTAGCAGTTATATAAATAAAGTGCTAAAGATGCTTCTTCTAAGTAATTACTATATAACTTGCAAATATTGTAATAGTATATATTGTGATTAAGATAATATAATCTTTCTCTTTTGTATTAATATTATTCATTTTTTCTCCTTTTAGTAGGAGAAAAAATCTCCTACTCTTTTATAAATTTATTTGTTTTTTTGAATCTCATATGGGACTTCAAATTTTTCCTTTTTTTGTTTGCTTTTTTTAGACATAAAAAAAGGGAAGAGCTAAAAGCCCTTCCCTTCGTAAAATTTATTATTTTAAATTTTATTCGAATTTCGTCTTTTTAGCTGTTCTTTTTCTTACTGTTGGATCAAGTTCTCTTTTTCTAACTCTTACAGACTTAGGAGTAACTTCAACTAACTCATCTTCTTCAATCCACTCTAGTGCATTTTCTAAAGACATTTGTCTTGGTGGGATTAGCTTAATAGCTTCATCAGCACCTGAAGATCTAACATTTGATTGTTGTTTCCCTTTTGTAGGGTTAACATCTAAATCATTTCCTTTAGCATGCTCACCAATAACCATACCGTTGTATACTTTATCTTGAGGCTTAATAAACATAACCCCTCTATCTTGTAGGTTGAAAATCGAGTAACCTAAAGCTTCTCCATTTTCCATAGAAGTTAAAGCACCATATTTTCTAGACTCAACAACTCCTGAATATGCTCTAAAATCTAAAAATGAGTGATTCATAACACCCTCACCTTTTGTTTCAGTTAAAAATTCAGTTCTAATACCAATCAAACCTCTTGCTGGAATTTCAAACTCTAATCTTGTAGAACCAGAACCCATTGGTACCATATTTGTCATATTTGCTTTTCTTTTTCCAAGTTTTTCAATAATTGCACCTGAAAATTCATCTGGAGTATCAATAACTAAATGCTCAAATGGCTCCATTTTAACGCCATCTTCAATTTTAGTAATAACTTCAGGTCTTCCAATACAGAACTCAAAACCTTCTCTTCTCATGTTCTCTGCTAAGATACAAATTTGAAGTTCACCTCTTCCGTTAACTTTAAATTTACCCTCACCAATTTGCTCATAATTCATAGCAATATTAGTATTCATCTCTGCATTTAATCTCTCATCAATTTTATTTGAAGTTACATACTTACCTTCAGTTCCTGCTAATGGAGAATCATTTACTGCAAATGTTACAGACAGTGTTGGCTCTTCAATATGCATAGGATCAAGAGGCATTGGATTTGCAGGGTCACAAAGTGAATCACCCACATCAATAGTTTCAAAACCTGCAACAGCAACGATGTCACCAGTTCCAGCTGTTTTGATATCAAATCTATCAACACCCTTAAATCCAATAAGTTTTGTAACTCTTCCTTTAATCTTTTCACCATCAGCTTTAACTAAAAGTACAGTCTCACCCATAGAGATTGTTCCATTAAAGATTCTAGCAATACCGATTTTCCCAATAAAATTATCATAATCAAGAGTAAATACTTGAAGTTGTAAACCATTTGCATCATCACCTTTTGGTTTTGGAACTTCTTTTAATATTGTTTGAAATAGTGGAGTTAAGTTTTCATTTGCATCTTCTAAAGCAAGTTTTGCATAACCATCTCTTGCTGCTGCATAAACTACTGGGAACTCTAATTGTTCTTCAGTTGCACCCATTTGATCAAACAGGTCAAATACTTCATCAACAACTCTATCTGGATCTCCACCTGGTTTATCAATTTTATTGATAACAACAATTGGTCTATGTCCTAGTTGTAAAGCTTTTTTCACAACAAACTTAGTTTGTGGCATAACACCCTCTTGTGCATCAACAAGTAATAAAACAGAATCAACCATTTTTAAAACCCTCTCAACTTCTCCACCAAAGTCAGCATGGCCCGGAGTGTCAATAATGTTGATTCTTACATCTTCATAATCTATTGCTGTATTTTTAGAAAGAATAGTAATCCCTCTTTCTTTTTCAATGGCATTACTATCCATAACTCTTTCATCAACTTGCGTATGCGCTGCGAAAGTTCCTGATTGCTTTAATAGCTCATCAACTAATGTTGTTTTACCGTGGTCAACGTGTGCGATAACGGCAATATTTCTGATGTCTCTCATGTTTTCTCTTTATGATAATTTTTGTTTAACTTTCATTTTATTAAAAGCTATTTTATTAATTTTGCGGATTATACCCAATATTCTCTTAAAACTTAATGTAATCTAAAATTAATTTTTGTTTTAGTAAAAAATAAAAAATCCTTTTTTATTTAAAACAACTACTTTTTATACTCTATTCTTAGATATACTTATAAAAAAACAAAAGGGAGATAATGGATTTTAATACTATTTTAAAAGAGATTCAAGATGAGATTCAAAAATATTTTACAAAAGGAAAACTTCCTAATTATATACCAATGCTAGCCCAAGCCGATGAAAATGATTTTGCCATGAGTTTAGTAACACTTGATGGAGAAGAGTACCATACAGGATGTAGTAATAAGAAATTTTCTATTCAAAGTATCTCTAAGGTATTTACTTTTACTTTAGCTTTAGAGCACTATAGCAAAGAGCTATATAAAAGAGTAGGACATGAACCATCAGGAAATCCATTTAACTCACTTGTACAACTAGAATATGAGAGTGGAATTCCAAGAAACCCTTTTATTAATGCAGGGGCAATAGTCACAACAGATTGCTTATCCTCAATTTATGAGAATAATGTTTTTAGTAAAATTCTAGATTTTATTAAAAAAGTCTCAAATGACCAAGATATAACTTTTGATGAAGATATTTTTATATCTGAACTAGGGCATGGTTTTAAAAACTTTGCACTTATCAATATGATGAAAAGTTATCATAATATAAAAAATCCTATAGACGATGTAATCCAAACATATTTTAAACAGTGCTCTATCATGATGAACACAAAGCAACTTGCCCACGCGATGTTATTTTTAGCAAATCACGGGAAAGACCCTTTTTCAAAAGAGCCAATCATAAGTGAGTCAAAAGCAAAAAGAATAAACTCACTAATGCTAACTTGTGGACACTATGATGCAAGTGGTGATTTTGCATATAAGGTTGGACTTCCAGGTAAAAGTGGTGTAGGTGGCGGAATTGTAGCTGTTGTTCCAAAGAAAATGGCCATATGTGTTTACTCACCAAAACTAAATTTTCATGGAAACTCTTTAATTGGAACAAAAGCCTTAGAACTTTTCACTACAAAAACAGGTCTTTCAATTTTTTAAGAATATAACTATTTTAAAACACAAGCCATCATTTTTATTTTGAGCTGTTATCTCTCCATTTAGTTTTTTAGAAACTATCTCTTTAGCTAAATAGAGACCAATTCCCGTAGAAGAACTCTCAGAGAAGTCTTTTTCAAATATCTTTTCTAAGAAGTCTTCACTTACTCCACCTGCATTATCTTCAAAAGCAACTTCAAGTTCTTTTTCTATTTTTCTTTGAGAAATTTCTATTTTAGGATTTTTTATCTTTTGAACTTCAAAGGCTTTCAGTGAGTTTTCAAATAAAATCATCAAAACATTTAAAAAATAGTTTTTTTCTATTTTTATTTTTATCTTATCATTACAATCATAATTTATCTTAATATCTTTTTTTATAAACTCATTTTCAATAAGTTTTATAACATATTTTATCTCTTCACAAAACTCAACTTCTTCAATATTCTTTTCTTCTTTATAGAAATGTAACTGCCCAAGAGCTGTCTCTTTAAGATAACTTGTAGTTTGTTTTATATTTTTAAGATTATCCATGATAATCATATTTAAATTAGAGTCATTGAATTCATATGCTGTTTCTATGTGATTAATACTATTGTATATACTATTAACAGGGCTTTTCCATTGATGTGAAATATTTACCATTGTTTGACCTATTAAAGAAAGTTTCGAATAGTCGTTTAAAAGTTCTACATTTTTTTCATGCTCTTTACTTAATCTATATGCTGAATGTATCAAAGCAAATCCTAAAAATAAATCTTGCCCGATAGTTCCAATTGCAAAGAAGTAATAAAAAAAGTTTTCCAATCTTAATACTCCAAAAAATACTAAAATATATATAACAACAAAAATAAAAAAAATCCCATTTGAGAAAAAATAAAATAAAGAACCTTCTTTTTTAATTAGTAATAGCCTAATAGAAAATATTAAAAGAATTAACATTAATAAAAAACTAAATAGACCATTAAATCTACTTAGTAATAAAATATCATTATATAATGGATAAAAAAGTTGTAAAAATCCTATAAATAAGAGTAAAAAGACTAATACCTTTATAATAAATTTTGTAACTTTATATTCATCTTTTTTAATCTTAAAAAAATACAAAGGGAATAAACCCAATAAAGCCATTGATACTTCTGAAATAGAAAACCCAAATATAGTATTTAAATAAACGGGGATACCAAACTGATAAAAAAAGCCTGATATGGTAAATTGATAGATAATACTACATATTGTAAAAAAAGAATAAATTAAATAACATTTGTTTTTTAGAAGAAAAAAAAGAAATAATGAAATAATAGCTGTGACACTAAAAAACCCAAAACAATAAAAATATACCATTGATTGTTCATAATAATAAGAATTAAATTCTTTAATGTTTTTTGCATTCCATTTAATATCCATAGGACTATAAGTTTTTTGTTTTATAAATACTTGCACTTTTTCATTTGCATGAAGAGATAAGTCAAAATAAGAAACTCTAAAGTTATTATCTCTTATGTCATACTCTCTAAAATCTCCTAGTTTATAAGTTTTTACTATTTTATTGTTTTTAAAAATATATACATCTATTAAATCGATTCCTGATCTTTTATTATATATTCTTCTTTTTATCATTTTTTCTGAATTATTAAAAAAAGTTAGTTTTACCCATACTACATTTTTAGTAACACCCAAATTATCTTTAGATAGGGGATAAAAAGACTCTTTATTTTTCAAAACCTCTTTTATATCTAAAGAATTATTTTTATCGATGAAATATTTTTCATCAATAAGTATTCCCTTAGCAGAAAGTGAAGAGATAAATATAAGAATTACTATAAAAAATTTCACCTTATTTTTTTACCATATAACCAATATCTTTTATATTTTTTATAATCTTTATTGGTAATTTTTTATTTATCTTGTAGATTAAAGATATTAATGATTTTTGATTTTGAGAATCTAAAATATCCAATAATTCATCATAGGTAACAACTTGATTTACTCTTTTAAAAAGATACTCTATTATTTTTATTTCATAAGAAGTAAGTTTGTATTCTCTTCCTTCATCAAAAATTATTCTTTTTCTTCTATCATAATAACAAGTTTGCGAGATCTGATATTTTAATAAACTTTTTTTTTCAATGTTATTTACAAATCTATTTAAAACATTTTTTAAAGTATCTAACTCATAAGGTTTTACAATATAATCTAATAAATTTAAAGAAATAGCACTTTTCAGTTTAACTTTATCATCATATGAACTCATTATAAATGCAGATATTTCATCATCATTCTCTCTTATTTTCGATAAAAATTCATATCCATTCATAATTGGCATATCATAATCTACTATTAATAAATGACATTCATTTGTAAAATAAGTTTCTAAGGCTTCTTTTCCATTATTTGATATAAATACATTTTTAAAATAGTATTGCAATATTTTTTTTAGACTTTCACAAGCTTTTATATCATCATCAACATATAAAACATTTAGTTCTTTTAAAATACTTAAGTTATTCATCTAAGAATTTTACCATCTTGAAACTAATTTTAACTCAACAAAAAAATTTAATACTCTATTTATTGATTTTGTGTTGATTTTGTCATGATAAAGTGTTAAAAAGATTTTATTAAGGAAAATATATGAAAAGATTAATAGACTTTAGCTCAAGATTTAAAATCCTAAAAGGTGGAAAGATAAGCATGGTAGTATCAGCTCTTTTAACTGGAGTTACTATCTCTTATGCTGCACCTAGCGGAGGAGTAGTTACAAGTGGAACTGCAAATATCTCTCAAAATGGAAATACCACAAACATAAACCAATCTACCCATAAAGCAACTATTAATTGGAATAAATTTAACATAGCTTCAAATGAAACAGTAAACTTCAATCAACCAAATGCAAGTTCTATTACACTAAATAGAGTAATAGGAAATGAAAGATCTGTTATCAATGGAGCACTTAATGCCAATGGTCAAGTTTGGATATTAAACTCAAATGGTGTTTTATTTGGTAAAAATGCTAGTATTAATACTGCTGGGCTATTAGCAACTACAGCTAAACTTTCTGACAATGATTTTAATATAGGAAACTATAACTTTAAAAACTCTTCTTCAAACTCAGTTATAAACTTAGGAACAATAAATATCTCAAATGAAGCATATGCAATATTAGCTGGAAAAGAAGTAACAAATGAAGGAAGTATAAAAGCTGTAAAAGGAAAGATACATTTAGTTGGAGCAGATGAATACTCTATAAACCTAAATGGTAATTCTTTATTAAACCTAACAGTAAAAAAAGGTATCTTAGATTCTATTGTAAAAAACAGTGGTTCAATAAAAGCAGATGGTGGAGAGATTTATCTTACAACTAATGCTGTTAATGAATTATTAAAAGGGGTTGTGAATAATACAGGAGTTATTGAAGCTAACTCAATGGATGGATTAACTGGTAAGGTTGAACTTTTTGCTCATGGAGGTGAAGCTCAAGTTGGTGGTACGATTAGTGCTACTGATGGGTTTGTGGAAACTTCGGGGAAAGATTTTACTTTTGATGGTGCAAATATTATTACAAGTAATTGGCTTATTGACCCTGTTAATATAACTATTGATGCTGCCCTTGCAACAGCAATACAAAATGCTTTAGATACAGCAGATGTAACTATAACTACTGATGGAAGTAATACTCCTGATACAAATTCTGGTGAAAGTGTAGGCGATGGAAATATTAATGTAAATGCTAATATTACAACAAATGCATTGGCTTCAGATAAAACATTAAGCTTATTAGCACATAACAATATTGTTTTTGCTGATGGTGTTTCTATAGATGCAAGTCAAAATTCAAATGCAAATAAATTAAATGTGATTTTAACAGCAGATAAAGATAATAATGGTACAGGGCAAGTTATATTAACTGGGGCAACGGGGAATACTATTATTACAAATAATGGAGACTTGACAATTAACAATCAAGTTGATAGTAATGTGGAGGGAGAGACACCATTTACGATAAATGCAGGAACAGGAAAAGTAACATTATATGATGATTTAGGACAGAATAAAAAATTAAAATCATTAACAGTTTCTGCTGCATCTTTAGATTTAGGAACAAAACTACATTATATTAATACTCTAAATGAACAAGTTTATAATGCAGTGGTAAACTCTCTTGCAACAGCGCAATTTGCAAATGCAGGTTTTGAAAATGGTGATACATCAGGTTGGACAGTTGATACAACAAATACAATATATTTAAATGGTGGAAGTACAATAGCCGGATATGGTACACCAAACGATGATACTTTACCAACAACTGTAGCAACAAAGACAAGTAATAGTGGTGCATATGATGATTATACATCAACAGGAACATATACTTCACAAATCTCTACAGATACGGATACAGATGGAGGAAGTTCTTCTTTACAGTTAACATATTCTGGGGGACAAGTAAGTGAAGGTTATGGTGTTGTTCACGGCCCATCTGTAGTAAGTGATAATACAGTATCTTTACAAGAAGGAGATGGAGTATCATTTAAATGGAAAGCTGCTGGAGGAAGTGATGCATATGATGTATTTGGATATATTTTAAATGTAGATACTGGGGAAACACAAGCAATATTAAATCAAACAGGTGCAAATGCAAGTGCATCTACCTCTTGGGATAGTGCTTCTGTTACAGCTACAAAAGCTGGGAACTATAAATTTATTTTTATTGCTGGTTCTTGGGATGCAAGTGGAGGTAGAGCATTAGGAGCAAACCTTTATATTGACAATATTGCAACGTATAGTAATAAAACTTTTTCTGGCTCTGCAGTTACTTTTAATAGTCCTTTAAATGCAAATCAAAGTGAAGTACAAATAAAAGCAGATAAAGTTAGTCTTAATGCTAATGTAACAGGAACTAATATTTTAAAAATAAATCAAAGAACTGCTGGAAATGGCATTGAAATTGGTGGAGCTACAAATTCTGATACATCTGTACTAGATATAACAACTGATGATATGGCAAAAATTGGTAATTTTTCAAAAGTTGTTTTCGGAGATGATACAACAGGAAAGATTACTACAAAAGGTGACATTACAGCTGGTTATGATTTAACTTTAATTGGGAAAACAGCTGGTGTTGAAATAGCAAATGAGCTAAATATTGGAACAAAGACTTTAACAATTGAAAGTAATAGTGATGTAACAGATACTGGTACAGGACATATCATAGCAAAAAACCTAAATCTTAAAGGAACGGGAACTTTTATATTAGATAATGATAATAATGATGTAGATGTATTAGCAGCAGGAACAAAAGATTCACCAATTGGCAAACTTATTTACAAAGATGCAGATGATGTAACAATTGGGAAAGTTGATAATTCAAAAGGGTTAAATGCTAAAGATACTATTGAAGTTACAACTTTAACAAATAATATTAATGTTTCACAAGATATTATTACAGATAATCAAAATACAGATGCAATTAAATTAAATGCAAATGGAACAGTTTCTAAAGGTAGTTCATATGTTGGACCAAAAATCCAAACGACAGTAAAAGAAACTGATACTAGAGCAGATGAAATTAAAAAAGTAATTACAACAATTACAAATAATACAACAACAAATGTTGTATTACCAAAAATAATTAATACTCCAAAAGTAAAAGTATCACAAAATCAAACACCTCAAACAAATGCAAATATCGCAAAAAATGTAGGAGTTGAGAATAATAATATAAATATTGTTTCAAAGACTAATGATGGAGAAAATGCAAATAAAGTAATAACTCTAAGTGAAATAAAAACAGCAATGAAAGAGGATAGTACAAAAAATACTAATCCATCAAATAAACAAGAAGATGTAAGAGTACCTTTATCGTCAGATTCTGTAATAGACTTAATCAACGGTGGAGTAAATCTTCCAGATGGTGTTGATCAATTGTTCTATGTAGTTGAAAATAAAACAAATTAAGATAAAAAATAGGAATAAACAAAATGAATAAAATAAATAAATTAATAACACTATCACTTATAGTTTCAAGTTCACTACTAGCAGCAACACCAAATATTGGTGATGCTGTAAAACAGGTGCAAACTCCTCAAAATGTTATAAAAAAAGATACTCCTCTTGTAGAAGTTTCAGGAATAAAAAAATATGCTCCTACCATGAAAGATGATAAAAGTGGCAAAACATTATTTGTTAAAAGCTTTAAAATAGAGAATGCGATTCATGTTGAAGAATCTAAATTACAAGATTTAATCTCTTCTTATGTGGAAAAAAATTTAAGCTTTAAAGAGATTCAAGAAGTAACTTCTATTATTACAAAATACTATAGAGCCAAAGGTTACTTTGTAGCAAGAGCATATCTTCCTGTACAAAATATATATAAAAACAATGGAGTAATTACAATTTCAATTATTGAGGGTAATTATGGAAAGTTTAATTTAAAAAATAGCTCATTTGTTAAAGATAGTATTGTTAAAGGAATGCTTGATACAGCAAAAAGTGATAATATCGTTTCAACAAATACTTTAGAAAGAAGTATGTTAATTATTAATGATACACCTGGTGTAATTGTTACAAGTGCTGATGTTATGCCAGGAAGTGAGGTTGGAACTTCTGATTTTACTATCACAACAGAAGCATCAAAAAGAGTTGATGGATATATTTTAGCTGATAATTATGGAAGTAGATATACAGGTAAAAATAGAGTTATGGCTGGAGTTAATGTAAACTCTCCTTTTAAAATAGGAGATAAGGTATCATTAAGTGGTCTTTTAAGTGATAATACTGATTTAAAAAATGGTAGGTTAGCATATAGTGCTCCTTTGATGTCAAATGGTTTAAGAGGAGAACTCTCTTATTCTAAGACTACTTATGCTTTAGGGGACAAATATTCAAATCTTGATGCAAAGGGTAATTCTACATCATTAGAAGCTACTTTTACTTATCCTATTATACTAACAAGAATGGAGAATTTAAATAGTTCATTAAATCTTGCTAAGAAAGATTTAAAAGATGAAATAAATGCTCAAGATGACACAACAAAAAAAGATGTTAAATCTTTAAGTTTAGGATTAGACTATGATAAGAGTTATTTAGCATTTAATCTTCCTTCATCTTCACAAGTTAGTTTTAATTATACCTATGGGAAGTTAAGCTTTGATGATTCTAGTAAAGAAGCTGATGATGAAGCAGGAGCTAATACAAATGGCAATTATTCTAAAATTAATTTAGATTTATCACATAGTATTGATTTTACTGAAAAACTTTCATTAAGTACCTCATTAAACTTACAATATGCCTTAGCAAATAAAAACCTAGATGGAAGTGAAGATTTATCTATTGGTGGAGCTTATGGAGTTAAATTATATCCAGATAGTGAAGTAAGTGCTGAGAATGGTTATGTATTTAATATAGAAACAAAATATAGATTACATAATATAAACTCTTTAACAAACACTGTTGGAATCTTTTATGATAGAGGAAGAGCATTTATGGCTAATAACAATGTAGGCTATGAAGCTAAATCTTTACAAGATGTTGGTATTGGTTATTATGCGACATATAAAGACTTCTTTGGTCAAGTTCAAATAGCTTGGAATGCGGATAGTGCACAAGTTACTAGTGAACCTGATAGAAACAGTAGAGTTCTTTTTCAAGGTGGGTGGGTTTTTTAATAAATCTTCTACTTAAACGGAATATGAATTTTTTTTCATATTCTATTCATAAAGGCGTCATCTAAAAACTATATTATTCCCTAAAATAAAAAAGGAAATATGTGTTAAGTATGTCGCTAAAAGCTTTAAAAGCCAATCCTCTAAAAACAACTTTAATATATATAAGTCTAATATTTTCAATAACATCTATTTTTCTTATTAGCTCTATTTCAAACGGAGTTATTTCTATGTACTCAAATATGCTAAAGAGTGATGGGGATATCATCATAACTCAAGCAAAAATCTCTGATACATTTTTTTCAAGTGTAGATATAAATCTAATAAATAAAATTAACCAACTAAAAGAAGTACAAAAAACTTCAGCGATAATCGTAGGGGCTAGTCCAGTTGAAAACTTGCCAATCGTTGCTGTTTATGGAGTTACAAAAAATCGATTTGATAATTATAAATTAACACAAGGTTCTTATGCAAAACTAAACGAAGTACTTGTTGGAAAATCTATTTACAATTCACTATCAAACAAAAAAACTATTCAAATAGCCCATAAAAGATTCAGAGTATCAGGAGTATATGAAAGTGAAATAGGCTTTGAAAATGGAGGTGTGGTTTTAAATATCTCTGATGCTAGTTCCATATTTAACAAAAGTGCTTCAATGATAATGGTCAATAGTAAAATTGATACAAATATCAAAAACCTTATATCAAAAATACAAAGTCTAAGTTCAAACATAGAAGCAAAATCAACTCAAAATTTTGTGGATAATTACAACCAATTTAAAATCATAAAAACCTCATCAAATCTTATTGGTCTTATCTCTTTTTGTATGGGATTACTTGGAATTGTGAGCATCATGAGTATAACAATAAATCAAAGAAAAACAGAGTTTGGTATAAAAAGAGCTATTGGAATTTCTACAAAAAAAATTATTTTACAAATTATGACGGAAAGTTCTATTTTAGGATTTTTAAGTTTTATTAGTGCCTTTTTCATCTCTTGGATTTTTTTATATTTTATAAGAACTTCATCGCTTTTTCATGGATATGTAAATGGAGAGATTTCATCTACTTTAGCTTTTTATCTCTTTGTCTGTTCTCTTACAATGGCAATCTTAGGCTCAATTATCCCCGCGCTAAATGCCTCAAAAGTTGACCCAATTATTTTAATGCAAGGGGATAAGATATGATTATTGAAGCTTCAAATATTTCACACAATTATGCTTGTGATGTTGCACTAAAAGATATTAACTTACAAATAAAAAAGAGTGAATTTATCTGTTTAATTGGAGAAAGTGGTAGTGGAAAGACAACACTACTATCTATATTATCTACACTTCTTAAACCTAAAGAAGGAGATTTAAAATTTGAAGATAGTAATTATTCTGATATTAAAAACATAGATAATTTTAGACAAAAAAATATCGGTTTTATTTTTCAATTTCACTATTTGATAAATTACCTAAACAACTTTGAAAATATAAAACTAGCAAACGAAGAAGCTACAAAAGAAGAGATAAACACTCTTCTTGAACTACTTGATATAAAAGATTTAGCAAAAAAATTTCCAAATGAAATATCAGGGGGAGAGAGACAAAGGGTTGCCATAGCTAGAGCACTTATAAATACTCCAAAAGTTCTTTTTGCAGATGAACCAACAGGAAACTTAGACTCTAAAAACGCAAAAATAGTATTTGACCTATTTAGAAAACTATCAAATGAAGGCATGACAATAGTTGTGGCAACGCACAATAAAGAGTTAGCAAAAACAGCTGATAAGATTTACGAAGTAAAGGATGGTCAACTTGGATAATTTTAATATTTTTGTTAATAGACACTTTAAAATATCACTAATATTTCTATTTTTAGCACTATTCTTTGGGATTTTATATTCAGTAAATTTATTAGGTTTTTCTATTGACTCTAAGACTTTATTACCATCAAATATGCGTTCGCTTCATATAAGCCTTATACTTTATGGTTTTGTTCCTTTGATGCTTTCTTATTTACCATTTTTGATTATAAATAAAGAGGGGGTAAAAAGTGAGCAAGGTTTACACTACCTAAATCTTTATACTATTTTTTGGTATATCTTTTTAGTCTTTATGATTAGCTCACTTCTTTTTGGAAACACAAGAGGCTTGGCTTTTTATGACTTTCCCTATGAGTTAAATTTTATACTTGCCCTGTCTGGTCTTTTTTATATAGTTGCTTTATACAAATATATAAAAGCTTATGAAATTATACCTTTATGGATAAAGGTATGTTTATGGATAGTAGTTATTGCACCTTTTGGGCTTTTGATTTTGATGAATCCAACTATTGGACAAGTAGAAAGTACAATTTCAGGACCTCATGGAGATAATACTTTAGGTATGAGTTTAGCTTTGATTCCTATATATTATCTCATCATCAAACTTCTAAATATTGGCTCTTTTAAAGCTAGATGGAACATCTTATGGATTATTCCTACTATATTTTATTTTGGCTCAGTTTTATATAGAACTTTTATAGGACACTTAACATATGAACAAGAGTGGTTTTTACAATGGCTTACATTTTTGTATATACCTATTTTATATAGATGGTATAAAGATGCACAAATAGAAAACTTTGCTAAAAAAGCCCTTCTTATATCTATCCTTGCCTTTTTATTTGTAGATGTTGAAGGCAATATTCTGTTTATCCCAGAGTTTAGATGGCTTTTTCATAGAAATGATCTAATTGTTGCCCACGCACATGTTGCTATGGGGATAGGTGTATTTTTTATGGTAATTGCTATGTTTGTTTCATATATAAAAGAGTTAAAAAAAGTATCTTTTTATGTTTTATATCTTGGTGGTCTTTTAGGTATTTTCACAGTACTTAGTATTTCTGGATTTATTCAAGCAAATGTTATCCAAGGAAATATTCAAGCACTTTGGACATATAGAAGTATATTTGGAGTGGTGACACTCTTATCACTATTTAGTTTCATATCTTTTAAACTGCAACTTACAAATCTACAAAAGTATAATCTAATGGGAGTATTGGCTGATGGACTTGGAGGAGTATTTTTAATACTTCTTGCAAGTTTTTCATATCCACTTTTAGGTTTTACTTTTTCGGGTTCTTACGAATACATAGTTTTTGCTTTTGTTAGTAGTACTGGGATTATTCACTATTTTGCTTTAAGATACAAAGAGCATGAGCAAATACTTACAAAAATCACAGTTATTACAAGAGTGTTGATTAGCTCCGTCTTTTTTGCACTCTTTTATAATAAAACTTTAGGAATAGAAGCACTTTTGATTTCACTATTTGATATCTCTTATGCCTCTGTTTTTTTACTATTTTTTTTAGAAAGAAGAACTCGTTCTTCTCTTTAGGATTTGTTTCTTTAGTTGGAATTTATTTCCAACGATAAAAGAAAATCATAATATTAAGGTCCCTTTTTAAATGGGACATTTAAAAAGGAGAATTTATGCCAAAAATAGCACTTACACTTTTTATAGCATTTGAACTTTGCTATTATTTACTTATAGCGCAAACAGGTATTGTGGAATATTTTGGGTCAAATATTTTTTTAATAGCATTTTTACCTATTGGGGGAATTATTGGTTCACTATTAAGTTATTATATAAAAGTTCCAAGTCAACAGAAGATAACTATATTTTTAACAATGCAATTAATCATAACTTTTTTCTACCCAAACTTTTCAAGTATCGATCTTTTTTTATTGGGTATTAGTGTGGGAGCATTAGCACCCTTACTTATAAATGAGTTAAAAAAGGCTAGTATCATAGAGCTTGGATTTGCTCTTTCTATCTCATATGGAGTAGGAACTCTACTTTTTAATTATGATGTATCAAAAAGAGAGTACATAGCTATTGCTTTTACTCTAATTGCTTTACTTTGTTCTACCCAACTTCCAAGATTAAAAGAGCTAAAGAGTAATTCTGCCTTTGAGTCTTATTCTCTATTTATAATGGTTTTATGGATATTTTTAGATTCAGCACTCTTTGAAACACTATCACGAGATATAAATGTACCTATTTGGAGAGGGGGATATACTTTTGAGATAGTTGCATTTCATATTATTGGAGTAATTGCAGCTTTAAAATTTAAAATTCAAAAGTTAGAAAAAGAGCTTTTTATAGTTATCCTATTTGCACTTTCTTATCTTTTCTATTTTTTACAAGAAGCACTTTTATTATCAATTGTTTACCCTTTTGTAATCTCTTATTACAATGTGACAATTTTACAATCATTATTAAAAAGAGATTTAAAAAGTCTAGCCTTTTATATGGTATTTATAGGATGGATAGCATCAGGGGCAGGCTTATTTGTAGCCTTAGAAAATCTTACGCTTTTTGTACCAATTATATTTTTAATTTCACTAATAAAAGTTTTAAGTTCACAAGAAGAAAATCAATCAAAGGAGAAAGAATGTTTAAATTAGTTTTAGTCTTATTATTTGCATTAATTGTAAATGCACAAGAGTTAAAGTTGCTTGATGGTCAAATTCAAGCTCACACTGAAGTTTTTGGAGATAGTACTATTAATCCACAAACTAAAGATATCATAGCAATTGTACAAAGAGGGGACAATATAGAATCAATAAGTGGAGTATTTAGTATCAACTCTTCAACACTTGTAAGTGATAACAAAGATAGGGATAAGAATATGTATGAGTTATTAAAATCATCTATCACACCAACTATTTCTTTTAATATCACTTCAATTACAAAAGTTGAAGATAAATACAAAATAACTGGAAACCTAACACTAAATAGCGTTACTAAAGAGATTAGTTCATTATCAACTATTAAAGAAGCTGATGGTCTAGCTATGAATGGTGATTTTTCATTTCTACTAACAGATTTTGGACTAGAGCCACCAACAATGTTTTTTCTAACTGTTAGAGATCAAATCGATATAAAATATAATTTTACTTTTGTAAAAGGAATGTAGATGTTAAAGAAACTTTTAATTTTACCTCTATTTGCACTATTTTTATATGCAAATAGTTTTGAACTTAACCAAAATATTGGTAGTTTTTCTCTTCCAAATCAGTTTGATGAAAAAGAGACTATTGATAGCTCAATAGAGATGATTATTGTCTCTTTTGAAAAAGGTACGGGAGCAGACATAAACCAATTTTTATCTACTAAAGATAAAGACTTTTTGAAAAATCACCATGCTGCTTTTATTGCAAATATCTCAGGAATGCCTTCAATTATTACAAAAATGTTTGCATTGCCTAAAATGAGAGATTATAAACACAGTGTTTTATTGATCTATGATGAAGAAGACAATAGATTTGTAAGTAAAGAGGAAAAGTCAACTCTATATAGACTTGAGAATGGTGTTATAAAATCTATCTCTTATATTACAAAAGAAGATTTAGAAAAGATTTTTTAATGAACTTGCCAGCACTAAATGAAGTTGAAGTAGCTATAAAATCTGATGATTTAAACCATCTAAAGATACTTCATCTTAGTGATATGCATATCAATAAAAAAACTACAATAAATAGTATCCAAGAATTAGTAAAACTCAGTAATAACTGCGAAGCAGACTTTGTAGTTATCACGGGGGATATTATAGATTGTCACACAAAATACATCGCTGATAAATTAAAGCTTCTAAATACAATAGAAAAAAAAGTTTTTTATATAAGTGGAAATCATGATTTGTTTTATGGCTTTGAAGGGTTAAAATTTTTACTAAAAGATTTTATACTACTTGATAATGAAACCTATATTTTTGAATACAACGATTCTAAAATAGCCCTTGCAGGGTTGAGTGATAGATTTTCAAAGTTTTTTAAAATCAAAAGAGAAGAGAGCAAAATTGTAAACTTTTTAAAGGAGCATAAAAACTCTATATTTTTAGCTCACCAACCAAAAGATTATAAGTTTGCTTTAAAAGCCAATGCCAAACTTTTTTTATGTGGACATACACATGGAGGACAGATTTATCCTTTTCACTATTTTGTGAGACTTTTTCAGCCTTTTTTGGCAGGACTTTTTTATATAAAAGATACAGCAATTTACGTTAACAAAGGTTTGGGTTATTGGGGTATAAATTTTAGATATAAAGCAAAAAGTGAAATTACCCTATTAAAATTAACATCAAAAAGTGTAAAATAATCAAATGAAAATCTTAATAATAGAAGATGATGTAAAAATCGTAAACTTTTTAAAAAAAGGCTTGGAAGAAGAGTCTTATAGTGTTGATTATTCATATAATGGTGAAGAGGGATTATATTTAGCGAGTGTAAATAGCTATGATTTAATTTTACTTGATATTATGCTTCCACTACTTAATGGAATAGAAGTTTGCAAAAAACTAAGAGTAGAAGATATAAATACTCCAATTATTATGTTAACTGCACGGGATAGTATTGAAGATACTATCAAAGGCTTGGATATTGGAGCGAATGATTATTTGCCAAAACCCTTCTCTTTTTCAGAGTTATTAGCAAGAATTAGAGTGCAATTAAGAGCAAAAGATTCAACACAAACTAAACTCAAAATTGCCGACTTAGAGTTAGACTTACTTGCAAAAACTGCCAAAAGGGCAGATGATACTATAAATCTAACTGCAAAAGAGTTTTCGCTTTTAGAGTATCTAATCAAGAACCAAAATAGAGTTTTATCAGAGACTTTATTGGGTGAAATGTTGAATAATATGGAGGAATCAAATATTAGCAATATTGTAAATGTTTATATTTATAGACTTAGAAATAAAATAGATAAACCTTATGAAAAGAAACTTATCAAAACAGTAAGAGGATTGGGGTTTAAAATAAATGCTGAATAATCTATCAATTAAAAGAAAACTACTCATTTATAATGTTTTAATTCAAGCTTTTATTTTAATTATTCTATCATTTTCAATTTATAAAACTCTTCATTTATCAACACTTGATAAGATAGAAACCTCTTTGAAAGTTATTGTTTTAGATATTGTTGATGATATACTTGACCATAAAAGTGATCTTCTAACACTAAGTTTTGATGAAGAAAACGAATATAAATTTAAACCCTTATATATAAGATTAGTAGAAGAGAAAAATTTCAAAATTGTAAACTCTTCTTCTTTCCCAGCTTCTATTCCACATGCTTTTAATGATATTCAAAAAAATGTTATTCATTTTGAGAGGTACGAGAGTTTTATAGTGGGTGAGATAAAGTTTTTAATCAAAAAAGAAAACTATATTTTACAAGTGGCAACTGACTATAAAGTACTAAACCACACCATGGAAGACCTTTTTTATATCTTGATATTTATAGTTCCTATTGTATTAATTTTTTCTATTATTGGTGGAAACTTTCTAATTTATAAATCATTTGCACCTGTTGAAAAAACACTTCAAGATTTAAAAAATATAAATGCCACAAACCTATCAAAAAGATTAGAAGTTTTAAATAGCAATGATGAAATATCTCAACTCTCACAAGAGATTAATAATCTACTAGAAAGACTTCAAATCTCTTTTGAAAAAATTAATCAGTTCTCTAGTGATGCTTCCCATGAGCTTAAAACTCCACTTACTATAATAAGAGGAGAAATAGAAATTGCCCTAAGAAAAGATAGAAACACACAAGAGTATAAAGATACTTTAAAAGTTTGCATGGATGAAGTTTTGATGATTCAACAAACAATTGATGACCTACTTTTTTTAGCTAAAAATGAAAATAGTCTACAAATTATTGAAGAAGATGCCTATATAGATGAGATAACTTTTGATGCAATAAAAGAGCTAAAAGCCTATGCAAAATTAAAAAATATAAAAATACAATCACAAATAAAGGATATTTTTCAAATCAAAGGACATAGCAAGTTATTGAAAATTGCTATTAAGAATATTCTTAAAAATGCTATCTCATTTAGTCATGAAAACTCAACAGTACTCATAAAAAACTACCAAGAAAATAATCAGTTTATAATCAGTATAGAAGACAAAGGAATAGGAATAGCACAAGAAGAACAAAATAAAATATTTGAAAAATTTTATAGAACAGATAAGAGTAGAAATAAAGAGTCAGGTGGCACAGGACTTGGAATGGCAATTGTAGAAAAAATAATAAGCTCACACAAGGGAAAAATTGAGCTAAAAAGCAGTGAAAATGAGGGAACAACAGTAAAACTTGTTTTTATAAAAGATTTATAGTAAATTTTGTGATTTAAATCTTTTTAGCTACAATTCCACTAAAAGATACACTTATGGGGATTTTTTCCTCAAAACCTAAGAAAAACAATCAAATTTCAATTTTTAAACAGTAGTGGAGAAAAAATGGTAAAAAAATATTTTAAAAGAGATGAATGGTTTAGTAATATACGAGGAGATACCCTCTCTGGACTTGTTGTTGCACTTGCACTTATTCCAGAAGCAATAGCCTTTTCAATTATTGCAGGAGTTGACCCTAAGGTTGGACTATATGCTTCATTTTGTATAGCTGTAGTAATTGCCTTTGTTGGAGGACGTCCTGGGATGATAAGTGCTGCAACTGGTGCTATGGCACTTGTTATGGTAACTCTGGTAAAAGACTATGGTCTACAGTATTTACTTGCGGCAACTCTTTTAACTGGTATTTTTCAAATAATTGCAGGGTATTTAAAGCTTGGAAGATTTATGAGTTTTGTTCCACGGGCTGTTGTTGTTGGATTTGTAAATGCCTTAGCCATTTTAATCTTTATGGCTCAGCTTCCAGAGCTTACAAATGTAACTTGGCATGTTTATGCACTTACTGCTTTTGGACTTGCTATTATATATCTATTTCCTTATGTTCCAAAAATCGGTAAGATTATTCCTTCTCCACTTGTTACAATTATAACCTTAACTCTTATTGTGATTTTTTTAGGTGTAGATATAAGAACTGTTGGTGATATGGGAGATCTTCCTGATACTTTACCAATATTTTTATTCCCTGAGATTCCATTAAATCTTGATACTTTATTTATCATTCTTCCCTACTCAGTATCCCTAGCAGTAGTAGGTCTTTTAGAATCACTAATGACTTCAACAATTGTTGATGAATTAACAGATACAAAAAGTGATAAAAATAGAGAGTGTTCAGGACAAGGTATTGCCAATATTGCATCTGGATTTTTAGGTGGGATGGCTGGATGTGCTATGATTGGACAATCAGTTATCAACGTAAAATCGGGTGGGCGAACAAGATTATCAACACTACTTGCTGGTCTTTTTCTACTTATTATGGTTGTATTTTTAAGTGATATTATCTCAGTAATTCCAATGGCTGCACTTGTTGCTGTTATGATTATGGTATCAATTGGAACCTTTGATTGGAGTTCTATTAAGAACTTAAAAACTCTACCAATATCAACAAATATTGTTATGCTTACAACCGTTTGTGTTACAGTATATACACATAACTTAGCCCATGGTGTTTTTTCAGGAGTACTATTAGCATCTCTATTTTTTGCCAATAAAATCTCTCACTTTATGTATAGTGAAACTTTTTATAATGAAGATAATAGTGCTAAAACTTACAAATTTGTAGGTCAAGTATTTTTTAATAGTGCTGATAAATTCTATGAAACATTTGACTTTAAAGAGGTTTTAGATAAAGTTACTATTGACCTAACACGTGCACACTTTTGGGATATATCAGCAGTTTATGCCCTTGATAAAGCCGTTATAAAATTAAGACGTGAGGGTGCAGAAGTTGAAGTAATCGGTCAAAATGAAGCTAGTAAAACTATCATCGATAGATTTGGTATTCATGATGATCCAGAAGAGATTGATAAAGTAATGGGAGGACACTAAAGTGAGTTCAAAAAAAGTTTTAGTTTGTATAGATGATTCTTCGTATTGTAAGGCTGCCTGTGATTATGGAGTTTATATCTCTAAACTTCTTAATTTACCTCTTGTATTATTAAATGTAGTAGACCACTCCCACATCTCCAAAAAAGTTAATCTTTCGGGTAATATTGGATTTGGCTCAAAGGAAAATCTTCTTGAAGAACTTACAAGAGAAGAGCAAGCAGAAAGCAAAGAGCTAATAAGTATAGGTAAAAAACTTTTAAAAACTTTTAGTGCTTATGTAAAAGAAAAAGGGGTTGAAAACCTCTTTTCTATGCAAAGACATGGTAACTTTGAAGAGAATCTTGAGGATTTAGAAAAAGAGACTAATATTGCAATTATTGGTTTTGATAAAACTAGTTCAAATTATAAAAATATAGAAGATATAATAAGAGCATTAAATATTCCAATACTTCTAGCAAACTGTGAATTTACTCCTATAAACTCTATCTTGATGGCATATGATGGTTCTGATTATGCAAATAAAGCTATTGACATAGCAACAAAAGATCCTATTTTCCCAAATGTCTCAAGACACATTGTAAATGTAAATAAAGATAAAGCATCTTCTGAAAAACTTTTAAATGAAGCTAAAAACTTATTTGCAAGAGCAGATTTTGAAGTAAAAACTTCATCACTAGATGGTGATAAAATTGATGAAATTTTAAAATATCAAGAAGATAATAATATTGATATTATTGCTATGGGAGCTTATAGTCACAATAGACTAAAAAGTGTTGTTTTTGGAAGTATTACCTCTAAAATGCTTGAAAAATCAAAAAAACCTCTACTTCTTTTTAGATAATTTTCTAAAAAGAAGTTAACAAACTAACTCAAATATAACTTATTTCCAAATTGTAAAGAAACTGTCAAGGAAGTTTGTATCAATACTTTAAGCTTTTCTTTTATACTTACAATATAAAAATGAAAAGGCTTAAAGATGAAACTACTAATTCTTTTGGGATTAATCCTAAATCTAACTTATGCATCAGTTGTTGGGGACTATTTAAACACTCTTAAACAAGAAGTTCAAAAAACAGACCCTAACTTTAAAGGCTTTGATATAAAAAGAGGTGAAGAGATTTTCACTTCAAAACATATGGGTAAAAAAGGCAAAGAAATATCGTGCACTTCTTGTCATGGTATTGACTTAACAAAATCAAATAAAAACTTCTTCACAGGAAAAGTAATAGAACCACTATCTCCTAAAGCAAATCCAGAAAGATTTACAGAAGTTAAAAACATAAAAAAATGGTTAAGAAGAAATTTCAATGATGTTTACAATCGTGAAGGAACAGCACTAGAAAAAGGTGATGTTGTAACTTATATCTTATCAAAGGACAAATAATGAAACTTTTACTACTAATTGCATTTTTATTGACCGTTTCTTTTGCAGATGATGACAAGCGATATGGCAACTATGGCAAGTCGACGAAAAAAGGGGTAGCCCCTGTAAATAATACACTTTATCTTAAAGAGTGTGGTTCATGTCACTTTGCTTATCAGCCAGGACTATTGCCTGAAAATGCATGGACTAAAATGATGAACAATTTGGAAAATCATTTTGATACAGATGCTTCATTGGCACAAGAAGATTTTGTTTCACTATCAAATTATTTAAATGCCAACAGTGCTGAAAAAAACATGCATTACAAACGAAGTAGCCGAATTGTGAATAGTTTAAGAGGGAGACCAATCCCTGATTCAATTTCCTTAACACCGTATATGATTGAAAAACACAAAGATATACGTCCAAGCTTAATTACTCAAGAAGAGGTTAAAGGAATTTTTAATTGTAAAGCGTGTCATACGACTGCTGATAGAGGGATTTACAGCGACAATGATATTTTAATTCCTAATTTTGGACGTTGGGAAGATTAAGGAAACAATATGTTTAAATCTTATATATGGAGCTTACCAACACGTGTTTTTCACTGGTTGTTTGCTCTTTTAATTTTATTGGCATTTTTAACCGATGATGATGATTTGTTAAACTATCATGCCATGATTGGTTACGCCATACTTATTCTTTTGGGCTTTCGATTCTTTTGGGGCTATTTAGGACCTAAATACTCTAAGTTTAGAGATTTTCCTTTAAGTATTGCAAAAGTAAAAGAGTTTATGTTCAATATTTTTAATTCTGAACAAAAATATGTAGGACACAATCCTCCTGCTTCTTTTGTTATGATAGGTATGTTTGTTGTTATTTTCTTTGTTATTGTAACAGGGGCATTAACCTTTGGTATTCAAGAAGGGAAAGGAATTTTTTCATTTTTAAATGACTCTTTTTTCAAAAAAATGGAACTTTTTGAAGAGTTACATGAAATTTTAGCCAATTTGGCTATTGTTCTTATTGTTGCTCATGTTGGAGGGGTATTAACAGATAAACTGCTTCATAGCAAACATGAAACATTGAGCTCTATTTTTACAGGTTATAAAAAAACAAAAGAGTCAGTAAGTATAAAATTAACATTTTTTCAAAAACTCATTGCTGTGTTTTTTCTTTTTTTAATGATTGCTTATTTTGTATTTAATGTAAGCTCTCCTAAAAATATTTTAGTTGCATCAAAATATGAACCAATTGATTATGAAAAACAAAATGAACTTTTTGTTAGTGAGTGTGCATCGTGTCACACTCTATATCCCTCCCAGTTCTTTGCCTAAACACTCATGGATAAGTATGATGAGCGACTTGGAGAACCATTTTGGAGATGATGCATCAATTAGTGAAGAAGATAACCAAAATATTTCAGCATTCTTAATTAAAAACAGTGCGGAAACATCGACAAAAGAGTTCAGTTTTAAGATTTTGAATTCCATTGGAAATAAAGATATAATTGCCATTACACATACTGATTTTTGGAAAAAAGAGCATGAAGAGATTCCCAAAAAAGTGTTTGGCCACGCCGATGTTAAAAGTAAAGCCAACTGTAAAGCATGCCACAGTGATGTTGAAAAAGGATTGATTGAAGATGATAAGATTAAAAATATTCGCGCTTTTATGTAGCCTATTTTGGGCTTTTACTCTTTATGCAAGTGAAGATGTAAGCCAAAATAATCATAATCATATTTATAAAAGCTTAGACTATTTAAATTTAAGTGCTGCACAGTATGAAGATATAAAAGAAGTACTTATCAAATATAGGAAAAAATATTCAAAATATTATCACAAAAAAGAAAAAGAGGAAAAAAAGCTTCAACAACTTTTTCAAAAAGAGTATTTTGATAAAGATGAATATGAAGAGATAGTCGAAGAAATCCATGAAGAAACCATAGAGCTTGAAGCAAAAAAGTTTAAAAAGATTCATGAAATTTTAAATGCCAAACAAAGAAAACAATTTTCATACTATTTACAGGAGTGGAGAGTTGAATAAAAAAGTTTTACTTATAGAAGATGATCTTCAAATGCAAACTCTTATAAATGATTATCTAAAAGATTATCATTTTGATTGCACCTCTTTTGCAAATCCAAAAGAGGCACTTGAAGAGTTTTCTAAAAATCAAGATTTCTCTATTGCTATATTAGATTTGATGCTTCCAGAAATGGATGGATTTGATCTATTTAAAAAACTAAAAAAGATAAAAGATATTCCTATCATAATCTCATCAGCTCGTGGTGATATTGGAAATAAAATACACGGTTTTGAACTTGGCGTTGATGACTATTTAGCAAAACCATACGAACCAAGGGAATTAGTGCTTAGAATAGAACATATTTTAAAAAAATATGAAAATAGTAAAATAATAATAGGTGATTTTGAGATAGATAAAGAGAATAGAGAAGTTAAAGTTGATAATTTTCCTGTAGAATTTACAAAAATAGAGTTTGAGGTTTTTATATTTTTAATTGAAAACCTAAATAAAATCTCTTCAAGGGAGCAAATACTTCACGCAACTTCATTGGATATAACTACAAAAAATAGAACAATAGATATGCATATATCAAATATAAGATATAAGATTGGTGATGATTCTAAAAACCCCAAATATATTAAGTCTGTTTGGGGTATTGGTTATAAGTTTGTGAGTTAAAATGAGTATTGTAAAAAAAATCTCTATTTTATTTTTTATTAGTTTTATACTTATGGGTATCATTGGTTTTTGGATTGATAGTATTAACTCACAAAGAATAGAGACTCTAATAAAAGACAAATATCTTAAAATATCAAATGAACTTCTTGAAAACATAGATAATACAAAATTAGTAAATAACATTATCCAACAATATAAATTAAGACCACTAAAAAAACTTAAAAATGCAAAAAAAGATATTTTGTACTACAAAGCACATACTTTTGGATTTATCTCTATTTTTCAAGAAAATTTTCAAGATGAATTTATACTTCATATAAAATACTTAGATGATGAATATATTTTAAAAACACAAGATGAAGAGAATTTAAATGAAAAGTTTAGATTAAACTTATTGGTTTTTCTTGATATTTTTGTTTTAACTCTTATATTTTTATATATATTAAAACTTCTCTCACCTCTTAAAAAAATCACAAAAGAGATAGAGAGTTTTTCAAAAGGAGACTTAAGTAGAAGAGTTGAAGTAAAATCAAATGATGAAATAGGTGTTTTAGCAAAAACATTTAATCAAATGGCAAGCAACCTTGAAGAGCTAATAAAAACAAGAGAAGAGCTGCTAAGAGATATTGGGCATGAGTTAAGAACACCTATTGCAAAAGGGAAATTTGCCATAGAAAAGATTGATGACTTTTCACAAAAAGAGCTTTTGAAAAAGATTTTTAGTGATTTAGAAATCTTAACAAATGAGCTAATAGAACTAGAAAAATTAAACTCTTCTAAACTAGATATCACACACTTTAGTGCTGAAACCTTGATTTTAGAATCTTTAGGAAAACTATACATAAATGATGAGTCAAAAATAAAGATTGAAATAATAAATGATTTTAAAATAGAAGCAGACCTAAATTATCTAGCTATTGCTTTAAAAAACTTAATTGATAATGCCTTAAAATATACAAACTCTTTTCCTATAATAATAGAGGCTAAAAACTCTCAAATATCCATAATAAATAGTGGTGAAAAACTTTCAAAAGATTTAGAATATTACTTAAAACCATTTACTCAAGAATTAGTCCAAAGAGATGGTTTTGGATTAGGACTTAGTATTGTTAAAAAAATATTAAAAAGACACTTTTTAAAATTAGAGTATGATTATAAAAATAATAAGAATATTTTCAAAATCAATTTTAAATAAAAAACTTAGTATAATCCCAAAAAATAAAAGACTTTATAAGAAAGAGTAAAAATGACAGCCTTACAAATTGCAGATATCATTGGAATCATTTGTTTTGCAACAAGTGGTTTTTTAATTGCGGTTCATTATAACTTAGATATTTTAGGAATAGTTATCTCTTCATTTTTAACAGCTCTTGGTGGTGGAATGATTAGAGATGTTCTTGCAAATAAAACTCCATATATTTTTACAGATACACTTCCAGTAATACTTGTAATTGCAACGGTTTTTATATCACTAATTTTTAAACTTCATAAAATTCCAGACTTTGAAGGTAAAACTGCTTTTATAATATCAGATGCAATTGGCCTAGTCTCTTTTGCAATAACTGGTTCAATTATTGCCCTTGATAATAACTTCAATTTTTTGGGTGTTTTAATTTTAGCTTTTCTAACTGCTGTTGGAGGAGGAACAATAAGAGATATTCTTATAAATAGAGTACCGTCCATATTAGTAAGTGAGTTTTATGGAACAGTTGCAATTATTGTTGGGCTATTCATGTATATCTTACATTTATTCCACCAAACAAATATTTTAACGATAACTATACTATTTGTCGCTGGAGTTCTTTTAAGACTTGTGGCTTATTATAAAAAGTGGTCGCTTCCTAGGTTGTGATTAGTTAGTCACAACCATATTTTTACCACTCGCTTTTGCTGTATATAGACCTTTATCTGCTCTGCTAATTGTACATTCTAAGTCTTTATCTATTTGTGGTTCAAATTCTGAAACACCTAAACTTAGTGTAAATTTTAACTTTTCATCTTTTACTTCAACATAAAAATCTTCTACATTTTTTCTAATATTTTCTGCAACACTTTGAGCATAACCTAAAGTAGTATTGTATAAAAGAATCACAAACTCTTCTCCACCCCATCTTGCAACAATATCACTTTTTCTACAATTATTTTCTAATATTCTAGAAAGAGAAACTATAACTTTATCCCCAACTGAATGTCCATAATTATCATTTATTTGTTTGAAATTATCCACATCCAATATGATAATAGAGATATGGTGATTATTTCTAACAGATAAGCTTTGCATTGTTGCAGCTGCTTCTCCAAAATATCTTCTGTTATAGAGTTGAGTAAGGTGATCTTTACTTGAAAGATCTTGTAATTCTTCATTTAGTTTTTTTAATTTCTCACTTGATTCATGAAGTTTTGTATGGTCATATATGTATAAACACACAAGTCTTCTTTCTAAATCATAAGGTACAAGAGTGATATCTTGTCTCATATATTTAAAAACTTTACCCATAATAGTATTTGATTTAATTTTGATTAAATATTCATGTGGTTCTACACTAAAAAAAGAAGCGTTTTTAGTTATAAGGACAGATTTTATTTTTCTTACTAATTTTTTTTGTTCAATATAGGGAAATCTTTCACAGATACAGTGATTTACAATTTCATCTGACTTTATACCTGTTTTTACTTCAAGCCATTTATTCCATGCTTTGATATTTAAGTTTTCATCTAAAATCATTATCCCATTATCAATAGTATTAAAAATTATATTATTATTTAATAATTCCATCTTAATACTCATCCATAACTTTGTCTAATGCATCTCTCAAATATGTAATAGAATCATCTTTTAACATTATTACTAACTCACTGTTAATATTCTGTTCTTCAAACTCTATTAATGTTGAGATTATAATTATATGATTGTATTCTACTTTATAATAATCTCCTAAATCTTGTGCAGAGTCAATAATTTCCACATGAGGAGGAGCAAATAAAATATCAGTTTCTATAAGTTCAGCTAGTTTACTTGAAGTTGTTGATGAAATAATATTTGTAATTTCCAAAACCACATCTTTTAATTCATCCTCATCTATTTCCACTTCACTTAAACCAAACTCTAAAGCTAAATTCTTTAAAGATTTGTCATCCACTAAAAAGAGATTTTCACCTGAAAGTTTCCCATCAATTGACTGACTAACCAAATAGCAAACATGGTATTCATCTACTTTATTTTTAATATAGTCTTTAAAGTTTTCACTTGACAATGTGGCAATTTTTGGAATACTTAACTTTGCAAACTTTTCAATAATATCAGCAATTGCAGCAGTTGCTGAACCATATGAGATATTCATTAACTCCTGCAGACAATCTTTTTGATCCTCACTTAAGAAGTCATTTTCAACCATTATAAAACCTTCAGTTTTTGAAGAACTGGTTTCAAGTTCTCTTCATTGACAGGTTTTTTAATAAACCCTAAAGCGCCATTTGCTTTTGCTTTTGCCATAGAGCCTTCTTGTATATCTGCACTTGCTACAATTATTTTTGCATCTTTATTTTTTTCACAAATTATTTTAACTGCTTCAAAACCACTCATTATTGGCATAGTTAAATCCATAAATGTAACTTCAGGAGATATTTGAGTATATAAATCTACAGCTTCTTGTCCATTTGAAGCTTCAACTATTTCAATATTTTCGCCAACTAAAGCCTTAAGAGCTTTTATTAGCATCTTTCTAGCCATCTTAGAATCATCACAAACTAAATATTTCATTCTTACTCCAAAATTAATCTTGCTTTATTATATGTAAAATATTATTAAATAGCAAACTACTTTATCAATTTTAAAAATGCTTCTACTACAGCTGTCTTTTCAAGCTCTTTTATTTTCTCTTCAAGTATTTCTACTTTTTCATCTTGAAGTAAAGTGATACTTTTTTGCAAAATATACTCTCCTTCATCATAGTTTTCATTAACATAATGTATTGTACAACCTGATTTTGTCTCTTTTGATTCAATTACAGCCTCATGTACAAATCTCCCATACATACCACTTCCACCAAATTTAGGAAGTAAAGCAGGATGGGAATTTATAATTTTATTTGGAAAGTTTTTTAAAAGATTTTTTTCGATTTTTTTCATATATCCTGATAAAAATATATAATCTATTTTAAACTCTAGCATCAGATTTGTGATTTTTTCATCAAGATTTTCATTTGGGTATTTTTTTGCATTTATTACAAAATTTGGAACATCTTTATTTGATGCTTTTTCCAATACTTTTGCATTTTGATTATTAGAAATTACTAATACTACTTGAGCATCTAAGATTTTATTTTCGCAAGCTTCTAAAATAGTATCAAAACCACTTCCATTGTGTGAAGATAGTATTCCAATTCGTTTCATTTATTATCCTAATATTTTTAGAAGGCGAATTATAACAGCTTTTGTTTAAATTATAATATCACTTTTTTATTTTAATCTTTGAGCATGAGTAAGTGCAATTGCTATTGCATCTGTGATATCAAGTGGCTTAATCTCTTTTTTTATACCCAACAATCTTTTTACCATAAAAGCTACTTGTTCTTTTGTAGCTTTTCCATTTCCCGTAACTGCTCTTTTGACTTGCAAAGGAGTATACTCAGAAAAATTTCCAAAGTTTTGTAAAACTTTTAAAGATATGGCACCTCTAAATTGAGCAAGCTTTATTACACTTTTTGGATTAAAAGCATAAAACATATCTTCAATAGCAACTTCACTTATTTCATGATTTGAAAAAATCAAGTCTAAGCCTTCTACCATTTCTACTATTTGCTCTTGCAGAATTTTGCTTTTTATTTTTATCAATCCTGCTTCACAAAGTCTTAAATCTCTACTATCTTTTTCTATAACTGCATAACCACAATTTATAGTCCCTGGATCTATTCCTAATATCTTTTTTTTCAACTGTTCACATATCCTTAAAAAATCTATTCACTTGTGTAAAGTGTAGTATATTGGTAAATCTTTTATTAGTTTTCACTTAAATTATATAGTTTAGCAAAAGTTATTCACTTCTTAATCAACAATATTTTTATTATATCTTAGTTTTTAAAATATTTTAGCTATAATATCTACCAATCAAATAAAAAAGAGTTTATATTTAATGACAAGCAAAGAGATTTTATCAGTTTTAAAAAATGAGACATCAAAATCAGATTATGAAAGATATTTAAAACAACTAGTATACAAAAAAATTTCATCTGATGAAAATATAGCTATTTTCGAAGTCCCAAATAAATATATTGCAAATTGGATAAAAAGTAAATACTCAAAAATCATACAGCACTGTATCGAGACTATCGATGGGACAAAACCAGCTATTGAGATAAAATTAACTGGTGAAAAAAAGACAAAAAAAGAGATATTAAAAGAAAAGAGTGGAAGAAAAGAGGTGGAAAGCACCATCTTAAACCCTTCTTATACTTTTGATTCATTTATTGTTGGTCCATCAAATCAAATGGCTTACAATGCTTCACTTGCAGTTTCTAAAAAACCAGGTATTCAATACAACCCACTTTTTATATATGGTGGTACTGGTTTAGGAAAAACTCACTTACTTCAAGCTATTGGAAATGATGCCGTAGAACATGGAAGAACAATTATATATGTTACCATTGAACAGTTCATGAATGACTTTACCTTTGCAATTAAAAACAAAAATATGGAACACTTTAGAAGCAAATACCGAAAATGTGATGTTTTACTTATAGATGATATTCAATTTTTAAGTGGAAAAGAGCAAACTCAAGAGGAGTTCTTTCATACTTTCAATGAACTTCACAATGCAGAAAAACAAATTGTAATGACATCAGATAGACTGCCATCACAAATAGCAGGTCTAGTAGATAGATTAAAGTCAAGATTCGAGTGGGGTTTAACAGCAGATGTTCAAATACCAGGACTTGAAACAAAAATTGCAATTATTGAAAAAAAATCTGAATTAAATGGTATTAAGTTATCAAGAGATATTATAAACTATATTGCAACCAATTTAGATAACTCTATTAGAGAAATAGAGGGTGTTCTTATACGAATAAATGCCAGTGCCTCGCTACTTAATCAAGAGATTAATTTACCAATGGTACAAAATCTTTTAAAAGAGCAAATTAAAGAGACAAAAGAAAATATCAAACTTCCTGATATAATAACAACTGTGGCAATTGAATTAAATATCAAGCCAAGTGATATTAAGTCTAAAAAAAGAACTGCACTTGTTGCAAATGCACGAAGAATAGTAATATACCTTGCTCGTGAGTTAACACATAACTCTATGCCAGATATTGCTAAATTTTTAGGGATGAAAGATCATAGTTCAATTTCTCATAATATCAAAAAAGCAAATGAGCTTATTGAAAAAGATGAAAATTTTAAACTTATAATTGAAAATTTAAAAAATAAAATCATAAATAGAGGATAGGTGTAGAAAAGTTTCAAATCATTATGTGAATAGATGTGAATATCTTTAGTTCTTTAATCACTCTTGCAAGAGCTGATATAATCGGATTAAAATAAGAGTTTTCATCTATTCACATAGTCTACTACTACCACTAAATTAAATATAAATAAAGGGGATAAAATGAGATTTATCATTGCAAAAAATATTTTTGAAAATATAATCTCTTCAATGCAACCATTTTTAGAAAAAAAAGATTCAAGTTCTATTACTTCTCATATATATTTAGAAGTATTAAATTCTAAATTAACATTAAAAGCTACTGATTATGAAATAGGTTTAGAATCTTATGTTAATGATATTGAAGAATCAACAGATGGAAAAGGTACAGTTAATGGAAGTAATTTATTAGGTATTATTAAAAGATTAAAAAATGATACTATTACTGTTGATACTATAGATAATAATTTAGTTATAAAACAAGGTAGATCTACTTTTAAACTACCTATGTATGATGCTAATGAATATCCAAATTTAATTATGAATAGTGATTTAAATATTTTAAATATTTCTACTATAAGTTTAGTAAATAGTATTAGAAAAATTACACCAGCTATTGATAATAACAATCCTAAGTTTGAATTAAATGGAGCATTAATTGATATTAAAAATTCTAAAATCAATTTTGTTGCAACAGATACAAGAAGACTTGCTATTTCACATTTACAAAATATATCAAATAATGAATCTCAATTTATCATTCCAAAAAAAGCAATTATTGAGATTCAAAAACTATTTTTAGATGATGCTAAGATATCTTATGATGATACAAACTTAGTAGTAGAAGCTGATAATTCTAAATTTTTTACAAAACTAATTAATGGAAAATTTCCAGATTATGAAAGAATTATTCCAAATAGTTTAAAATATAATTTAACATTACCTAAAGCTGTTTTAATAGATTCTATTAAATTAGTTACTTCACTATTTTCAAATATTAAAATTACTTTTTCTCCAAATTCTATAATTTTTGAATCTTTAGATGAAGATACTGAATCTAAAACACAAATAGATATTGATTTAAATATTAGTGAAAACTTTTATTTGGCAGTAAATGCAAAATACTTATTAGATTTTTTAAGTATGTCAAATAATGAAAATATTGTTGTAGGATTCAATGAATCAAATCTACCATTTTACTTAGAAGATGACAAATTTTTCACGATTGTAATGCCAATCGTGTTAGATAAATAAAAAAGGATAATTTATGAGCCAAGAGTATGGTGCTAGTAATATTAAGGTTTTAAAAGGTTTAGAAGCTGTTAGAAAAAGACCAGGTATGTATATTGGTGATACTAACACTAACGGTTTACATCATATGGTTTATGAAGTTGTTGATAACTCAATTGATGAGGCAATGGCTGGATACTGTAGAAATATAAAAATTACTATGACTAAAGATCATTGGATTAGAGTTGAAGATGATGGTAGGGGTATTCCTACATCTATCCATGAAGGTGAAGGAATTTCAGCTGCTACTGTTGTTTTAACAGTACTTCATGCAGGTGGTAAATTTGATAAAGATACATATAAAGTATCTGGTGGGCTTCATGGGGTTGGTGTTTCTGTTGTAAATGCACTATCAGAAGAACTTAAAATGACTATTTACAGAGAAGGTAAAATACATTATCAAGAGTTTTCAAAAGGTATTCCAAAAGCTCCACTAGAAGTAATCGGAGAGAGTCCTAGAAAAACAGGAACTACTATTGAATTTTTAGCAGATACTTCTATTTTTGAAGTAAATACTTATGATACAGCAGTTTTAGCAAAAAGATTTAGAGAAGTAGCATATTTAAACTCATTTATTTCTATTACTTTAGTAGATGAAATTCATAAAAATACAGAAGTTTATCATTTTGAAGGTGGTATTAAACAGTTCGTTGAAGATATAAATACTGCAACAGCGGTATCTGATGCAGTTGCTTTTAATGATAGAGTTGATGATGTTGAAGTTGATATTGCAGTTATGTACAATGATACTTATGTTGAAAAGACTTTATCATTTGTAAATAATATTAGAACAATTGATGGGGGAACTCATGAAGCTGGATTTAAAGCAGGACTTACAAGATCTATTGTTAAATACTTAAATGAAAATGCAGCAGCTAGAGAAAAAGATACAAAAATCACAGGTGATGATGTAAGAGAAGGTCTTATTGCAATTATCTCTGTAAAAGTTCCGGAACCTCAATTTGAAGGTCAAACAAAAGGTAAACTTGGTTCTTCTTATGTAAAACCTATTTGTCAAAGATTAACATCTGAACAATTAGATAAATATTTTGAAGAAAATCCAGCACAAGCTAAAGCTATTATGGATAAAGCTTTAATGGCAGCACGTGGTAGAGAAGCAGCAAAAAAAGCTAGAGATTTAACACGTAAAAAAGATGCTATGACAGTAGGAACTCTTCCTGGTAAATTAGCAGAATGCCAAAGTAAAGATCCAGCTATTAGAGAATTATACCTGGTGGAAGGGGACTCTGCAGGGGGTTCTGCAAAACAAGGTAGAGATAGAGTTTATCAAGCGATTTTACCACTAAAGGGTAAGATTTTAAATGTTGAAAAATCAAGACTTGATAAGATTTTAAAATCTGATGAAATTAGAAATATGATTACAGCTTTAGGTTGTGGTATTGGTGAAGATTTTGATGAAGAAAAAATCAGATATCATAAAATCATTTTTATGACGGATGCAGATGTTGATGGATCTCATATCCAAACACTACTTTTAACTTTCTTCTTTAGATTTTTAAGACCAGTTATTGAAAAAGGTTATTTATATATTGCTCAACCACCTCTTTATAGATATAAAAAAGGTAAAAATGAAACATATTTAAAAGATGACAATGCCCTATCTGCCTTCTTAATAGAAAATGGTTTAGAATCATTTGAGTTCCAAGGTCTTGGATACAATGACTTAGTGGATTTATTTAAAACAGTTTCTAGATATAGAGGAATGCTAACACAATTAGAAAAAAGATACTCTTTAGCAGAAGTATTAAAACACTTAATTGAAAATTCAAATTTAGTGAATCTAGACTTTACAGCCCTATATGAAGAAGTAAAAAATTTCCTAGAAGCAAAGGGATATAACATTTTATCTAAAAGATTAACAGATGAAAGTATTCAACTTTTTGTTCAAACAAATGAAGGTCTTGAAGAGTTACTAATTGATGATGAACTTTTTGCATCACCATATTTTAGTGAAGCTACTTATATTTACAACAAATTAGTTGAAAGAGATTTAACTGTATTTGAAGGTAGAGATTTAGTAGAAATTTTAGAAGAGATAGAAGCTTTAGCTAAAAAAGGTGCTTATATTCAAAGATATAAAGGTCTTGGGGAAATGAATCCTGAGCAACTTTGGGAAACAACAATGACACCAGAAGCAAGAAGACTTCTAAGAGTTACTATAGAAGATGCAACAGTAGCATCAGATACTTTCACACTATTTATGGGTGATGAAGTAGAGCCAAGAAGAAACTATATTGAAGAACATGCGAAAGATGTAGAACACTTAGACGTTTAGTCTAAAAGACATCTTTTAATTAATCTCTGCGTTGGAGGCTGAGTTTTTACTCAGTCACCTACTTCTAGTAGGCTCCTTCGCAAAAACTCAACCGTCGCCTTGACCTTAAATAAAATATGACTTTTAAGGATTTATATGAAACCTTCTCAAAGAATGAAACTTAGCTCTAAAATTACAATTAAAACTTATGAGTGCTGAAGTGAGGATTGATTTATGAGTACAGTTACATCAAAAAAATATGGTAAAAAACAAGAGTTTTTACAAAGACCAGAAAATTATATTTCTGCTGCTATTGATGAATTTCTTTTAGCAGAATATCCTGATAAATTATTAAGCTCTCTTATACATCTAAGTATCGGATTAGAAACATTTTTAAAACAACAATTGGAAAAAATCGATAGTAGACTTATATATTCAGAATTAAATAATTCCATATATACAAAACTTAAACAATATATTAAAATTGTAGATAAGAAGTCTTTAATAAAAAGTTCTTTAAATAGTTCTAAACCAAAAAAATATAGTCAAACAATCAGTTTTGAAAAAACAATAATTTTAATATCTTCTTTTTATAAAATACCAAAGCAAATTATTTATGATTTAAATACATTAAAAGACATTAGAAATGGTGTTTTTCATTGGAGAACACAATTACATGATTTTATATTTTATAAATTATTTATGAGAATTTTTTATTGGTTTTATAAGTTTATTATAAAGTTTTACAATAATGACCCAATTTTAGCAACTACACAAATTGACCCATTCCATAGAAAAAAAAATATTATTGATGATTTGAAAAAATATATAAAAAATGAAGTGGCTTTTAACGTTAGAAAAAAAATTTATAAAGCAAATTTAGAATATGGTAAATATACTTATATTAAAGCTAGAGTAGATGGGCAAGTAATATTAAAACCTGAAAGATTTGTTTATTTACCATGTCCTTCTTGTGATAGTAAAAGAATAGCTATTTACAATACAAGTATAAATTGTGAAATATGTAGTTTTGCTCTTACAAATATTGAATATAATAAATATATTAACTTTCAAAAAGTACCAATTACATTCGATATTCTTCATAATGATGAAAAATTGAAGATATTAGGTATTAAGTATATTAAAGCTGAACCTAATAATGCATTTGACTAAATAATATGAAAACTCTAAAATATTTAAACCACTATCCAAAAGACATAATCTCCCAGATACAAAAACTAATAGATGATAAAAAGCTTGATAAATATTTACTTAATAAATACAAAATTTCTCATGATTATAAAAATGATAAAGCGCTCTACTCTTATGCTATGGATTTCAAAAATAGCTATTTAAAAAAGTCACTTCCTCTTAGTAAGGTGATTTATGATGGAAAGATAAATGTTATCAATGATGCTTTGGGTTTACACACTTTTATTTCTCGAGTTCAAGGTGGCAAGCTTAAGAGTAAAAATGAGATACGAGTAGGAACTTTGTTTAAAAATGTTCCAGAAGAGTTCCTTAGGATGATTGTAGTGCATGAATTAGCCCACTTAAAAGAAAAAGAACATGATAAGGCCTTTTATAGTTTATGTTGCTTTATGGAGCCTAATTATCATCAATATGAATTTGACCTAAGAGTTTATCTTACATATATGGATTTATATGGAAAACTCTACTAGTATTTTATTTACTATCTAAAGGTATTTCTATAAAAAATTTAGCACCTTGTTCAGTATTTTTAACATACAAATTACCATTTAATTTATTTGTTATAATATTGTGTGACATATAAAGCCCTATTCCTGTACCTTGACTTTTATGTTTTGTTGTAAAGTATGGCTCGAAAATTTTTGAAATAATATCTTCATCTATTCCTCCACCATTATCTTCAATAGTTGTAACAATATCTCCTTTTATAATTTTACACTCTATTTTTATCCAAGGAGTTCTAATATTTTTTTCAATTAAGATATCTTTTGCATTATTAAATATATTTAATACAACTTGTGACAAATCACCAATTGTTAGCCATTTATTTATAGGTTTTGAGTAATCAATCTCATTTATTAGTGTTATGTGATTATCTTTTAATGTTGTAGATAAAATATCTATTACAATATTTAATCTATCTTGAAATACAATCTCTTTTGTCTCATTGTTTTCGTTAATATAATTTCTAAAAGTATTAATTGTATCAGATAAAAATTTTGTATGATTTAATATTTTATTTAAGTTTTTAATTAACTCCTCATCATCCAATAAGTTTAGTTCTTTTTGTATTATTGTGGAGCTAATATTACTAGAAATCGCACTTAATGGTTGTCTCCATTGGTGAGCTATGTTTTCTATCATTTCTCCCATTTGTACCATTTTTTCTTGTTCAAAAATATATCTTTTTTGTTCAATGTTTTCTTGGGTTTTCCTTTGAACTTTTTTCTCTAAATAAGCGTTAAGGGAGTCTAGCTCTTTTGATGTAGTGTTTATTATGTGAGAGATAGCTTTTTGTTTTAAAAGTTTATTTGAAATTTTTGTATTAGATATAGGTTTTATGTTTTGGTAGGTTTCAGAATGTTCACTTAGGGCTAAAACAGTTAGTGATTCATTAAGTAGTTCATTAGAAGTATTTGTTGAGAAAAACTCTCCATAGGTAAAAAAACCACAAGTGGGAGCAAGTTTACTAAAATCTTTTATATCCAAAGAGGCTTTGTTTTCTAAAAACCTTCTTCTTGCCATACATGAATATATAAATATTGCCTCATTTTTATGTAAGCTTAGCCTATTTATAAGATGTGAAGAGCCGTTTAATATCTCTTCAATATTTCCTATTCCAAAACGTACTTCTGCATTTTCTTCAATATTTCCTGCAAAAATCATTGACCCATCTTCTTGGAGATATAAAGGTGCTCTTGCTATTTTTTGTCCATTCTTTTGAATGATTAGTGGGAACTCTATTCCAATACCTGGAAGTTCATTGGCTACTTCTTCACCTAGATACTTTTTGTATAAATTATATGGGGTCATATTATCAATTTCATAAATAGTATTTCCAGATGATTTATTTACTTTAAACATTTTCCCTAAGTTTTTCCAAGCTAGTGAGTATTGGTTATTAACATACAGATTATCGGAGTTAATTGAAACTCCTATTGCTGAAGAGGGAAGTAATTTGTTAGTACTAATAATATATGTACCACTAAACTTTGCATTATCTCCAGCTAAACCACCTGCAACAATTACTTTTGGAGCACTTTTTTTAATACCTTTTAAAAACTCTTCTGGATTTATATTTAATCCTGAAGCAAATATAATAAAAACTTTTGATTTTTTATTTAAAAGCATTTGTGTTAATTCTTTTCCATCCTCAAAAGAGTTGTTTTTTGAGTTTAAATCAATAGTTGAAATATTTAATGTACTGTGTTCAAATGTTGTAAAAGATATTATGATTTGGTGTGTGGTGGCTTTGTCGTTTAATATTTCGCCATCTGTTGTTGCACCAATAATTTTGGCTTGGGGGAGGTGATTTGTTAAAAAAGTACTCAACTCTTCAAGTATATCTTTGTCAATAATGCCTGAAAAGATTTGTATAAGTAAGGATTTATGAGTATCAAGCTTATTTGTTTTTATATGAGTTAAAAGATTCTTATAGTCTGTAAATTTTATATTATAAGAATTCATTTTATACACACTCCATATATTAAAATTACGATAAATAATAACATAATTATATAAATTATTCACTTTTAAATAATATAACAATCTGCAATAAAATCAATGCAAATTAAAAATTTATCTTATACTTCTATAAATCATAATATTGATGTCCCTTTTAAATGGGACACTTATAAGGAATAATAAAATGAATATATGTGGAATAGAACTAAAAGCAAATCAAACCATCTTAGCAGTTCAAATTGATAGCGAATACAAAGATTTAAAAACAAAAAAAATCACTTTAGAAGATGATGAACATCAAGAGTCTATACGAAGTTATTGTAATGATTTATTGGTATTTTTAACTGAGAATAATATTGAACAAGTATATATCAAAAAAAGAGCAAAAAAAGGAAACTTTGCAGGTGGTGCAGTTACTTTTAAAATGGAGAGTTTAATACAACTAAATCCTAAGTGTTCTGTAGAGTTAGTTTCTTCACAAGCAATGGGAAGTTTTGAGAGAAAAAATAGTGTTGAGTACCCAGAGGGTTTAAATAAATATCAAGAGCAAGCTTATCTTGCCCTTTTGAGTTCTATTTAATTAGTCCAGCATCTTTGTAATATCTTTTAGCACCATCATGTAGTGGAGCAGATAGACCTTTTAGTAAAGATTCTTCAGTAATATGTAAAAAGGCAGGATGAGATTTTCTAAATAATTCAAAGTTTTCTAAAACTTGTTTTACAAGGGCATAAACAATTTCATCACTTGTATCGCTAGTAGTTACTAAAACAGCTTTTACACCAAAAGTAGAAACGTCTTCACTGTTTCCTTTATATGTATTAGCAGGAATAATATCTTGTGTATAATAGGGATACTTTTCTACAAGTTTGTCAACTTTGTTGCCTGAAATAGGTACAAGTCTAACATCAACAAAATCTGAAGTGATTTTTATATTTGCTGTTGGGTGACCAACCATATAAAAATATCCATCAATTCTGCTATCTTTTAATTCCTCTGGCATTTCAGCAACTTTTGACATTCCTGCATAGGCTAACTCAGACTTTTTTATACCCAAGGCAGCAAATAGTATTTCTGCGGTTGCTTCATTCCCTGAGCCTGGACTTCCAAGGTTTATTCTTTTACCTTTTATATCCATTATACTTTTTATATTTGCATCTTTTCTTGAGACTAGTGTAAATAACTCAGGATATATTGCCATCACTGCTCTTAATTTAGGAACGTCTTTGCCTTCAAATTTTTCAATACCTTTTAAAGCATCATAAACAATATCAGATTGTACAATACCAAAATCTAGTTCACCTTTTACTATTGAGTTGATATTGTAAACAGAACCATCTGTTGATTCTATTGTACATAAGACATCTGTTTGTTTTTTTATCATATTTAAAAGTCTACAAATTGCTCCACCTGTTGGGTAATATGTTCCTGTTATACCACCAGTTCCTATTGTAATATACTCTCTTGCAAATAATGAAATACTAAGTATTAACAATGATAATGTAAGTTTTTTCATGGTGACTCTTTTATTATTATTTTTAATTTATATTATACAATTAAAAACTATAAAAAAAATAAGATAGTTATTTTCTTATAGTTTTTTGTTATTAATTACTAGATTTTTTGTATATGGATATATATATTCCAAGAAGTATTAAGATTGTTGATATAACTAAGGTAGAAGTTAGTTTTTCATTTAAAAATATTACTCCTAAAAATATAGCAAGGGGTGGAATTAGAAGTTGTAAAATCCCAGATGTTACTATTTTTATATTTGGAAGTAAGTAGTACCATAAAAGATATCCAATAGCAGAGGTAATACCACCAGAAATAAAAGCTAAAGTTAGCCCATAAGTTGAAATATTTATATTATCTACAAAAAAAGTGAAAAATATTAAAAGAAATAAAAGTGATTTTGTAAAATTATCTGTTGTATTAAGTGTGGCATTGGCAGATTTTTTTCCAAATAATGTATAAAGTCCCCAAGCAACTCCTGATATCATCATCAAAAAAGAGTGATAAATTGATATCTCAAAACCTTCAGAAGGGTATAAAAGATAGACTAAACCTGCAAAAGCTATAGTAATACCTAAAGCTTTTTTTAAATCAATGTGTTCTTTTTTTATCAGGGCTGCAATTATAATCGTAAGTTGCACAATAGCAAAAAGAATCAATGCCCCAAGTCCAGCATCTAAGTTTATATAAGCATAGGAAAAACAGATGGCATAGGCAAAAAGCATAAATGATGTGTCCCAGTTTTTAGTTAGGCTTAGATTTATTTTTTTTTCTTTAAAGTATAAAATCACAAGAAGTGTTAGCGCTCCAAAAAATAGTCTAAAAAATGTAAAGCTATATGGATCAATGGAGTTATTTATTAGTGCAGCTCGAGCTAAAACTGAACTTGTGGAAAAGAAAAAAAGAGTAAGACAAATTAGGATTAATAATTTAAAATTCATAAATTATTATATCCAATATTTTTATTTAAACTCAGGATTTCTTTTAAGAAACTCTTCTACTTTGTCCGTATAGGCATAAATTTTACCTGTTCTTCTCATGTATGAGTTTACTATATGATAGCCATGGTTTAGAGAAGCTGCAATGGAACCTCCTGTATTAAAAGCTATATCTCCAGCTACATATAAAAAAGGTATATTTGTACGATAGTGCTCATCATAGATAGGTTTGTTTTCATCATCTAACTCTATGCCACATTTTTTCAAGAAATCTATTGGACTAGTTCCTCCTATTGCATAAATAACCCTATCATATAAGGTAAAGTAACCATCATCAAAATTCACTTTTACTTTTCCATGTTCATTTTCTAAGGAGATAATATCTGTATTCATTCGTAGTCGAAGTTTCTCTTGTCCATTGTAGGTTTTTAGAATCTCTTCATTTTCAGGATTCAATCTAGTAAATTGAGATTTTCTATAAACTAGTGTGACATTGTTATTTTCATCAGCTAGTTCATAAGCATACTCAGCTGCACTATTTCCCCCTCCTACAACCAATACTTTTTCACCTTCACTACAGCCATCTAAATTTATATTTACTTTTGCTTTTAGTGATGGTGGGATTTTGTATTTTGGCATATTAGGCTTGCCCATTTTTCCTATTGCTATTACTACAGCTTTTGCTTTAAAACTTTGATTTCCTGTTGTAACTAGAAATTTCTCTTCATTATCTTTTTTAATTATTGATTCAACTTCTGTATTAAATAATGTATCTATCTTATCATGGTCCAAAAGTTTGTCAAAAAAGTCTAAGGTTGACTCTTTTGTTCCATCCATAAAAGGAATATTCCCCTCTATATCGACACTTTTGCCTTTCCAGTCTTTATCAACTCTTTTGTTCTCTTTATAAAATTTTCTAATAGTACTAGAGTGATTGTCAGCTTTATCTATTAGTATAATATTTTTGATACCATGAACGACTGCTTCAAGTGCTGTTGCAATGCCTCCAGGTCCACCACCAATTATTGCTATATCATATTCATCTGTTCTCATATGTAAACTCCATAAATAAGTTTTTCTAATACTATAATACCATGAAATTATATTAATATAACATTTGTAAGAATAGTTTTGATAAAATCATGTACTTATAATATTTAAAGAATTTTCAAGTAAAAGGCAAGATAGAATGAAATATGGTGAAAAAGAGATAGTTGAATTTGATATAAACAAAGAAGAAAACTTTTGGCCAAATGAAAATGACAAAAATTATGTGATAAATATAGAGCTGCCAGAATTTATGGCAAAATGCCCTAGAAGTGGCTATCCAGATTTTGCAACAATATTTTTACATTACACTCCAAATAAAACAGTTATAGAGTTAAAAGCTTTAAAACTATATATAAATTCATTTATGATTAGAGAAATTTCTCACGAAAATGTGGCAAATGAGATTTTTGATACTCTAATGGAAAAATTAGAGCCAAGATGGTTAAAAGTTGTAGCTGATTTCAAACCACGTGGAAATGTTCATACGGTTATTGAAATAGACTCAAATAAACTATAAGTTGTAACCTTGGAAAGATTAGTAACTACAGCACAAGCGGCGGAGATACTTGGAATATCTTTACAAGGTGTTCATTATAGAATAAAAAATAATCAATTAAAATCTATAAAACAATCTGGGAAAACCTATGTATATTTATGGGATGACAAGAGTAAGAAAGATGCTTATGTTGCTTCTGTAGAAGAAATAGCAGAAAAAAAAGAAGAAAATAGTGTATCTATTCAAAAAGTAATAGAGGGCAAAGATGAACAAATTGTTCTTCTAAAAAAATCTGTAAAATGGTTAAGAAGACAGTACCAAGAAGAAATAGCAAGATTAGAAAAAAATCAAGACAAAATAATAAGTGTCTTTGACTCAGAAATAAAACTTTTACAAAGTGCCTTCAATGAGATGCGTTCTGTTTATAAACCAAAGATAGAAGCTAGACCAGAGAAAAATAAGTTTATCTCTTTGCAGGATTTTACAGCTTTGATGAAAAGTTATAAAAAAAATGATAATGAAATAAAAAACTTGATTATAAAAGCTCTAAAAAGTGGGGATAAAAGATTTATTTATATTAAAAAGACAAAAAAAGTTTTGATATTAAATGAAGATTTTTCAGATTTTAAATAAGCAAAAAAAAAGAGTGCCAATAGCACTCCTCTCCAGATACCTAAACACACCATAAAAGAAGGTGCCTTGCTATGTTCCCATCCTGGGGCGTTGTCTTCAGATATAATTGTAAAGGTCTAAAGAAGAGCCCAAAAAATAAATTTTTATTCTTTGGGCTACTCTTTAGGAGTGAAATAGTATCAAAATAAACTTAAAATTATAATAAATTTTAAAAGTAGGAAAAAGAAAGTTGATGACTTATTTAGCACTTCTCTTCTCAAGTTTCATATCTGCAACACTTTTCCCAATGGGAAGTGAGGCTTTACTTGTATATGATATCTTAGAAGGGTATAACGTATATCTACTTCTTTTTGTGGCTACTTTAGGAAATAGTGCGGGTGCTTGTTTAAATTACTATTTGGGGCTGAAGGGTGAAGAGTATTTAGAAAATAAGAATATCATCTCAAAAAAGAGTTTACAAGGTGCTAAAAGCTTTTTTGATAAATATGGAGCTTGGTCATTACTTCTATCTTGGGTGCCATTTATTGGCGATCCTATAACTTTTATTGCAGGTATTTTAAAGTTTAATTTCAAATACTTTTTATTATTGGTTGTTATTTCAAAATTTTCTAGATATGCTGTTTTGGCTTATATCACTTTATCTTAAATAATATTTATGTTGTATGCTTTGAAAAAGGCATAAATTAGATTATTTTTTTCAATTGATAGGTTTTTATAACTAGAGTTTGTGATTTTTGCATTTATTATATCTTTATCTCCACAATCAATAGTCAAATAGGTGCTTATTCCATCATCATCTATCTCTTTTACTCTACCTTTAAGGTAGTTTCTAGCACTACTAGAGTTTTCATCTTTTGTAATAACTACGGAGCTAGTTTCAATTAATAGTTTTACAGGTTTATCAACTTTTAACTCTCTTTTTAATAAAAATTCTTCATTTACAATAGTTATTAATTTTTGTTTTGAGTTTAAGATAATCTCTATTTCACAGGTTTTATTTGTTGAAATAATATTTGTAATAATTCCTTGAAGTTTTGAGAAAACAGGTTTTTCATTTTTTAGGTCAATTACTAATCCATCAAAAAGATTAGTCATATTTTTTAAATAAGTTTCATGTAGATTTTTTAACTCATCATAAGCATTGATGATCTCTTTTGCATAGGTTGTTATTACTGTTCCACCTCCACCAACGCCACCAGTTACTTTAGTAACTAAAGGTTCACGAGATAGTTTATTCATAATATCAACACTATCCCAAGCAGCTTTATAGCTCATTTTCATTTGCTTTGCTGCTTTAGAGATAGATCCATAAATTTGGATGTTTTTTAGAAGTTCAACTCTTCCTTTGCCAATAAAGGCTTTTTCATCTTTGTTTACCCAAAAATTGCCATCTATATTAAATTTATTTTCCATAAATGAAATATAACCGAATGGGCATTAATTGTCAACAATCAAAGACTAAAATTGTCCTACGTTTGCGTAAGATTCTCTATCTTCAATAGATATATCTTCGATAAACTTTTGAGCTTTTACAGTAGGTAACATAAGACCTTTTGTTTTATGTTCTCTAATTTTATATGTTCCTTCGTCATTACCCATTGCATAGTACTCAGAATACTCTGCAGTATAAGGCATATCCCATACAATTGCACCTTCTGTTGGACATGCTTCTGCACATCTTGGTTTGTCTGCATGATCAACACACTCAACACATGATTCTGGTTTTACATAAAATACATCTGTAGGATTTTTTGCATGACCATCTTCTAAAATTGCTGCCACTGGACACTCTGGAGCACATGCCTCACAACTTATACACTCTTCTGTAATTTTAACTGCCATTGTCTTTCCTTATATAAATATATAAAAAGAAGATGCAAATAGTGTTCCATTATTGAATTATTTTTATAGAGTGTAGTACCAAGCGTTTAAATTACTTTGTTTAAATTTCTTATTTGTATAAAACTCTTTTGCAGTTATATTGTCTTCATCGCAGACAAGTTGTAGTCTTGTTAGGCTATTTTTTTCAGCATAATCTTTTATATATTCAAAAAGATAAGTTCCAACTCCTAAATCCCTATAATCATCTTTGATTATAAAATCCTCAATAAGTCCGACTTTTGTTCCCATAACTGTAGAGATAATCTTTTGTATTGTTATCATTCCAATTATTTCATTTTCAAATTTTACGATTATTACTTGGGAGTTTCTAGAATTGATTAATAAGTTTAATCCATCTTTATGTTTTTTTTCATCAAAAAAGAAATCTTTTTCTATACTAAATAGTGCTTTAAGAAGTGTTACAAGTATAGGTATATCTACACTTGTAGCTTTACATATTTGTAAATTACTTCTTAATATCATCGTAGCTTATCTCTTTTGAGACTTTTTTTTCACTACTTTTTGTATAAATCAAATCCACATCTTTATTTTCAGTTATGTAATCTTTTGTAATCACACAGGTACCAAGATTCTCTTCAGATGGTATTGTGTATTGAAGAGGAAGCATAAGTCTCTCTATGATACCTCTAAGACCTCTAGCACCTACATCTTTTTCATAAGCAATATTTGCTATTTCATCTAAGGCTTTATCTTCAAATTTTAAATCAACTCCATCAAGCTCAAAAAGTATTTCATACTGTTTTGTGATGGCATTTTTAGGCTCTTTTAAAACTCTGATTAAATCATCTTTTGAAAGCTTGTTAAGTTCAGCAATTACTGGAATTCTTCCAATAAACTCTGGAATCAATCCAAAAGAGATAAGCTCTTTTGCTTCTATATCTTTTTTATCTTTTTGTTTGCTATCTTTATTTAAGAATCCCATAACAGATGATTTATCTTTATTTTCATCTTTTCTTAATCCTACAAAAGCACCACCACAGATAAATAAGACATGGGTAGTATCAAAAATAATTGTTTCAGCTGAAGAGTTTTTTCTACTTCCTTTTACAGGAACATAAACTTCTGCACCTTCTAGGATTTTTAATAAACCTTGTTGAACACCTTCTCCACTTACATCTCTTCCACTTGTAGCACTTTCACTTTTATTGGCAATTTTATCTATTTCATCAATATAGACAATCCCTCTTTTTGCTTTTTCCAAGTCAAAATCAGCAGCTGCAAGAAGTCTTGAAAGTATAGATTCAACATCTTCACCCACATATCCAGCTTCTGTTAAAGCTGTTGCATCTGCAACGGCAAAAGGTACGTCCATGATTTTTGCTAATGATTTTGCAAGTAGAGTTTTACCACTTCCTGTAGGACCTATTAACATAATATTTGACTTTTCAAGTTCAACATTTTTGATTATTGGTTTATCAATTCTTTTGTAATGGTTATATAAAGCTACTGCTAAAACTTTTTTAGCATCATCTTGTCCTATTACATATTCATCAAGATGTTCTTTTATTTTAATTGGAACACTAAGACCTTTTTGAAACTCTTTTTTAGCCTCTTTTATGGTCTCTTTTTCCATAACATTTGAACACATAGAGATACATTCATCACAAATATTTGATTTTTCACTTGAAAATATTTTTTTGACCTCTTTTATCTCTTTTCCACAAAAGTCACATGATTTTAATTTACTAGGCATGGCTATTTATAAACTCATTTAAACTCAAATTTAAATTTTCTAAATTGTGAGTTTTAATAAATTTATCCTCTTTTTTTGTTAGTTCAGGTTTATTAAGTATAGTAAACCCACCTTTTAAATCCATCGTAATCTCATTTGCTACCATTCTAAAAGTATCTTTAGCAAAATCAACACCCATAAAAAGGTACTCTTTATCTTTTCTAAAATCTTTTAGTATAGCAGGTATAGCAAAACCACCCATGGCTTCAGTTAACCAATCCACAAAATCAGCATCTGAGATGATAAAATTCATCTCAGGTTTTGTTGAACCCATAGGTTTAAATAAAATTGGTAAATCTAAAGTTAAGGCTTCTTTTTCTATTTTTTCATAATCATTTTTACTAACATCAAATTTATATATTATAAATCTATCATAATCAGCAGTTATTCTAGAAACTCCTGTGATAAGAAAGTGTTCTTCATCACTGTAGATTTTTTGTAGGCTATCATCCATATTTGTATCAATGATATATTTTGGTTTGATTTGTTTTAGCCAAGTGTATACATTTGGTAAATCATACTCTTTAGAACTGTAGATATGATTAGTCATTTGAATTATAAATTCTCTACCTTTTCTTTGCTCTAAACTCATAGCTGCACGACTGTATTCATACATAAGTCTTGGGCTCATAGCTCTTCCGTTATTTAAAGCTAAAATCATCGAATCGCTATCAAATGGAAGCTTTGTTCCATCTTTTGCAGTACAATCTTCGAATACACCCATCCCTAAAAATGGGACAATAGTGCCACTTTTTAATTTTTCTATTAAGTTATCCATTATGGTATCCAATCTATTACTTTATCTGTATATAATATGCAAATGCCGTTCCCTTTGATTAATCATTTTAAAATACACTACACTAGCCTAAAACTAGAGAGTTTAAGGCAAAAACAAAGGGATTAATCGTGGCAACCAACTCCTGTATATGATTGGTAAACTTTGTTTAGTTCGATTCTAATTCTATCCATATCTAAAGGTTTCTCTAAATTTTCTGGCATATCAATATGGTAGATTGCGCCATCTTTTCCAACTAAGAATAGTGCTTTTGTTAGACTATTTTCTAAACTTCCATTTATGATTTTTGTGCCATACATATTTGCAAAATCTTCATTTATATCAAAAACTGGAATTATTTTTTTAAATTTATAATCAAAATTTGTGTTTTTATTAAAAATTAAATAGGTAAAAATTTCAACTTCTGCATCATTCATAAACTCATCAAAAGCTATGATTTCTTCTTTAAAGTCTTCAAAATTTGGAAATGATAAAAAAATCTGAATCATTCTATTTGGACTTGCTTTTTTTATAGTTAACTCATTTCCTTGTAAATCTATAGCTTCAATATTTTCTGCCATATATCCAACATCAATAAACTCATCAATAAGTTGAAACTCTTCATTTTTATAATTCATTTGTTATTCCATATTTATTGATTTTATAACCAATTTGTCTAAGTGTTATGCCTAACTCTTTTGCCGCATGTGATTGATTAAAATTATTTGCAATTAAAGCTTCTTCTATAGCTGCTTTTTCCATCTCTTCTAAACTTTGTTTAGGTAGAGGAGTTTGTTGAGTTGCTGCAGCAATAGGTTTATTCTCTATTTTACCTCGTTCAAGTGCTGGAAGAAGTAGTTGCATATCAAGGGCATCTATACCATCTTCATTTCCCATTAATACAATTCTTTCAATTGTATTTTCAAGCTCTCTTACATTTCCTGGCCATGGATAAGCAGCAAGTATTTCCATTGCATCATCTAAAATCTTTACGCTCTTTTTATGATTTTTTATTGCGCGTTCTAAGAAATAGTTTACAAGCTGTTTTATATCATTACCTCTTTCTCTAAGAGCTGGAAGATCTATAGGAATAACATTTAATCTATAGTATAAATCTTCTCTAAATTTACCCTCTTTTACCATTTGTTCAAGATTTCTATTTGTTGCAGCAACTAGCCTAACATTTACTTTAATTGTTTTACTTCCACCAACTCTTTCAAATTCTCGCTCTTGAAGTACCCGTAAAAGTTTTACTTGTGCTGAAGCAGAGATATCACCTATTTCATCTAAAAATAGTGTTCCCCCATCTGCTAGTTCAAATCTTCCTTTTCTTGTCTCTCTTGCATCGGTAAAGGCACCTTTTTCATGACCAAAAAGTTCACTTTCCAATAAAGTATCAGTAATTGCAGCACAATTTAATTTAATAAATGGTTCATCTTTTCTTTTACTTCTTTTATGAATAGCAGCGGCAACTAACTCTTTACCTGTACCTGTTTCCCCTCGCACTAAGATAGTAACCTCAGATTGGGCTATTCTTTCTATTACTTTGAAAACTTGTTCCATTTTTGGGCTATCACCAATGATATCTCCAAAGTTGTGAACTTTTGAGTCCCATTCCATTTTATAATATGATTTCAACTCTTCTAATCTTTCTTTCTCTCTGTTAAATAGTTGATAAGAGTAAATAGCTTGTGCAAATATTGAAGCAATAATTGTCAATATTCTTACGCAATCCTCAAATCCTATTTCTGTACTCTTTGTAAGAGCAGCACCTAAAACACCAACTGTTTGATTATCTACAACTAAAGGAACTGCAACATATGAGAGATCTGAAAAGTCTCTTTTTCCTGATTTGTTTAAAAATAGTGAATCACTATGAATATTTTCTACAACTACAGGTTCTTTAGATTCAGCTGCAATACCAGTTGCACCTTCACCTATTTTATACGTTGCTAATTTTTTTTGAATAGCTGTAAGTTCTACAGATGCAAATACTGATAGTAGGTCTTCGTCTAAAACATGTACAGTACAATTTGTAAGGTTTAGACTATTTTTTAAAATCTTTATGGATTTTTCTAAAGAAGTTTTTAAATCATAGTGATTTGAAATAACTGCTGAAATCTCATAAAGTGTTGTTAACTCTTTTAGTGTTAGACATGAATTACAGGCTGTATTATCAAATAGCGACATAAAAATCCTTTTTTACTATTAGTATAGCATGGTGAATAGAAATTCACAAATTAATTTGTATAAAAAATATACAAATTAATCTTAACCATTTAGTTTTTTACAAACTTCTTCTTTTGGTAGGTTTTTAGGTCCTGGTTGTATCCACCAAGTCTCTCCATTTGAAAGTTCACACTCTCCACCCCAGTTTTCTTCAGTATTAAACTCAACAGACTCTATAATCTCTTCCATATCTTTTTTTGCAAAATAAAAATATATTTTGCCCTCATTTTCTCTTAACATTACTTTTGCCATTTTATTCTCCTTTTTTTAAATTTAATCCATTCTATTTATAAATAGATTTCTTATTTTTGTAAGTATTGAGTTATCTTCATATCTTAATCTGAAGAAACCTTTTTGAATCTCTTTTATTAAAATATGTTTTTTATATTTAATATTTTCTTCACTATAATCTTCCCTAAAATGGGCCCCTCGACTCTCTTTTCTTTTCTTAGCAGCAAGTATAATTGCTTCAGAAATCTCTAGGGCATTTCGTAGTTCTAAAATAGAGACAAGTTCAACATTATTTCTTTTTTCTTTATTTATACAATGTAGTGAATATGATTCTCGTCTTAGGTATTTTACATAATCAAAGGCTTTTATTAAGCTTGTTTTTGAGCGTTTGATTCCTACTTTTTCAAACATTGCTTTTCCTAAAGATATTCTAATAGCATTGAAGTTTTTTGATGTTTCACCATCAAAAATTTTATCTATATTTTGAATATCTTTTATCACATCATTATAATCAATTGGTAAAAAGTCATTAAACTGGGCATGTTTACTAGCTTTTATTCCTGCTAATACACCAAAAACAGTCCCTTCTAGAAGTGAATTTCCTCCAAGTCTATTTGCCCCATGTACACCATTTGCTGCCATCTCTCCACAAACATAAAGACCTTTTATATTGGTTGTTCCCATTTTAGTATCAACTCCACCCATACTATAATGGGCTACTGGTTTTATTTTTAACAACTCTTTACTTATATCAATGCCTACTTGATTATATGCAGCGTTGAATAGAGAAGGTAGCTTTTCTTGGATTTTCTCAAGTCCTAAATGTCTTAGGTCTATAAAGACCTCTTTGCCATTTTGTTGTTGTTCAAGTATTGCTTTTGCAATCTTATCTCTGGTCTCAAGTTCATTAATAAACCTTTCTCCATCACTATTTATTAAATAGCCACCCTCACCCCTTGCTGCCTCAGTTACCAAATAATTTGTTTTTGCTATTCCTGTTGGATGAAATTGTAAAAACTCCATATCTTTTAAAACCATTCCAGCTCTTAAACAAACAGCTAATAAATCACCTGTATAATCTTGTGCATTTGTTGAGTTTCCTCTAAATATACCAGCATATCCCCCACCTGCTAAAACAACAGATTTTGCAGGATAGACTAAAACTGAAGAGTCTGATCTTCTTAAACAAACAACACCAGAAATTGAAGTTTTATATCTTGCTAAATTTAAGACATAAGTATTAACTAAAAATGTAATCCCTACCTCTTTTGCTTTTTTTATAAGTGCTTGAGTTATTGCAAATCCAGTTTTATCTCCCACATAACAAGTTCTATTAACAGAACCTCCACCAAAAGGTCTTTGTAAGATATCCCCCTTTTCATCTTTATCAAACTCAACACCGTAGTCTTGAAGTTTTGTGATGATATCAGAGGCACTTTTACACATATAGTTTATGGACTTTATATCACCTAATCCCTTTGAAGAGTTAAATGTATCATTAATATGTGAGTTTAGTTCAGTAATGTTATCTTTATCTAAAACTGCATTTATTCCACCACTAGCCATGGCAGAATTAGATTTAAATATATTTCCCTTGGTAATTACAGCGACGCTATTATCAACCTCTTTGGCCTCTATTGCTGCCATTAGTCCAGCAATTCCTCCACCTACAACTACTACATCATAAATCATTATTTATACTCTATACATTAGGTCGTAGTGTGCTCTTGGAGTTGTTTTTATTTCAGTTATTTTTAGATTACTTTTTATATGTACAGGAACCTTAGATGCAAAAAGTGAACTTATTATTCCTGGTGTTGAACGTACAAATTGAAGTGCTAGTTGAATATCATTTTCTAAAACCATTTTATTATCAAGTAAATAACCAGTTTCTGCTTTAAATGATTTTTTAAATAGATTCATTTGAAGTAATGAAGAACTGCTAATTACTCCAACTTTAAGTCTATGTGCTGCTTGTAAAAGTGTACACTCTTCACCTTTTACACTCTGTGTTGGCATAGTATATATTGAGGTTTTTGCTATGTTAAATGGTGTTTGAATATATTTAAAGTGATGATTCTCTCCACCAACATTTTGTGCAATATTTACTAAATCTTCTAAGTTAATATGTTCACCTGTAGATTTATCACTAAATCCATTCCAAACAGCAACTCCATAATATTTTATAAAGCCCATAGTTACCATTTTTTCAAGTCTTCTGAAGATGGTTTCTACTTTTTTTAGGAACTTTTTATATCCATGTTTTTGTATTTGTATCTCTGGATTATGTAAGTAGTAGATATCAAATTTATCAATTCCCATATTTTCTAAAGATTTTTTACAAGACCACTCTATAAAGTCAGCACTTAAACAGTGTTGGTCAAGTTCTATGTCATCTTTTGTTGCAAGTTTTGAATCGATGATATTCTCTTCAATCCAAGTATATGGGTTTTTTGGAAATGGATATTCAAGTTGAATAAAACCACCCTTTGAACAAATAATTAGTTCTTCTCTTGTAACTATTTTCTCTTCAAAAAGCTCTTTTAGTGCTATTCCTATCTCTTTTTCACTTTGTCCATATCTATAATTACTTGCAGAATCTATAAGGTTTATACCATTTTTAACAGCCTCTTTTACACCTTCAATATAATGAAAAACATAATTCTCTTCTTTGTAAGGCTCTTTATTAAAAGTTCCAAGACCAAGTTTTGAGAAAATCAGGTCATTGCTTTTAATATAAAATTCTTTATAAGTTGAAAACTTTTTTGCAAAATTATGAGTTGCTTCTAGAGTTGCTTCTGCCATAAATACTTCTTCCTTTTTAAATCCCTTTTAAAAAAAGAGTAAAGTCGGGAAACTTTACTCTTTAAAATTTAACTACAAAAGGTTAGATAATGTATATGCAAGAAGTGTTCCGTAGATTTTTATGCTTTATTTTTATATTTATAATTTGTGTAAAGAATAATTCCAGTAGTGTATAAAATTAGTATTAGAGGTAAAATAAACTTCTCAAGTTCCAAATGCAATCCTTTTTTAAATATACTAAGTAAGTTGCAAGTAGCATTCCTTTTAGGCAAATGAATAATTTATTTTATTATTTTTTATTTATCATTGGTGCAAAAGCTTTTGTACTCACTTGTACAATTTGACCAATTTGTAAATCTTGTGCTTCTTCCTTTCCTACTACTATTTCTACAAGCTGTTGTCCAATTGCTACAATTGCTATAAAAATCACATCTACTTTTACAATATCTAGTAACTCCCCTTCAAAAGAGAATTTTTGTGTACCGCTAGTTTTAAGTAATACATCTTTGGCTTGTCCATCATTTATAACTTGACCATGATTTAATACAACAACTCTATTTGACAATCTATATATCTCACTTGGATCATGACTTACCATTATAGTTGTAGTATTAAACTTCTTATGCAAGCTTAGTATCTCGCCTTGGAGTTTATTTCTCATTTGTGGGTCTAAAGCAGATAAGGGTTCATCCATAAGTAGAAGTTTTGGTCTGTTCATCATAGCACGACATAGACTAACTCTTTGTTTTTGACCTCCACTTAGAGTGTTTGGTAATCTCTTTTTTAGTTCACTTAACTCTGTTATTTCTAAAAGTTCATTGGCAAGATTTTTGTCTTTATTTACATATAAAAGATTTTCTTCAATACTCATATTTGCAAAAAGTGCATAATCTTGAAATACAAATCCTATTTTTCGTTTTTGTGGTGATATTACATTTTTGTTTTCCAACCAAACTTCATCTGCAATACTTATATGTCCAGTTGCAGATTCTAGTCCTGCTAGGATTCGCAGAAGTGTAGTTTTCCCACTACCACTTTGTCCTGCTAGGGCAACAAAATCACCCTCCTTAATAGTAAGATTTACATCTAAATCCATATCTCCATTTGCCCCATGAAGTTTTTTATTAATATCTATTTTTAGCATTAGGCAACTCCACCAAGTTTTTTATTGTTTTTACCATTAAATATATATACACTTAAAAGTACTAAGAAGCTAATAATTACCATAATAGCACTATAAATATGAGCCATACTATAATCCATAATTTCAACAAATTCATAAATTGCTACAGAGGCTACTTTTGTATCTCCTGGAATACTTCCACCCACCATAAGAACTACTCCAAACTCTCCAACTGTATGAGCAAAAGTTACAATTATAGCAGTCATTAAGGCTGGTTTTATGTTTGGTAAGGCTACTCTTATCATGGTTTCTAATTTACTTTTCCCACTTATATAACTAGCTTCTAGCATGTTTTTATTTATACTTTCAAAGCCACTTTGAAGTGGCTGCATCATAAAAGGAAGTGAATAAAAACAGCTAGCAATGACAAGTCCAGTAAAGTTAAAAACAAGTTTTATTCCAAAAGTCTCTTCAAAAAATGCTCCAATAGGAGAGTTAATAGAGAGTGCCCATAAAATATAAAACCCTAAAACAGAAGGAGGAAGTACAATAGGAAGTGCAGTTATAGCTTCGAATATTGGTTTAAATTTTGATTTTGTTTGTGATAAATACCAAGAAAAAGGTAAAGATATAACAAACAAAATCAAAGTGGTAACAAAGGCCAATTTAAATGATAATAAAAAAGGGGTAAACTCTAGGCTTTTTAGTATTTCAATCATTTATCACCTCATATATTGATAAATCACTAGCTTTTATTAAAACCGTAACTTCATCATCTTTTTTTAAATCCATTTTAGAAGAATTTGATTGGGTAATAATTGATTCTAAATTTAGCTCTTTTACTTTTAGAGAAATAGAACTTAAAAGTTTTCCATTATCTACTTCTTCTATTTTTGCCTTGAATTGATTGGAGAAGCTTAGCATTCCTTCAAAGTTTTTTGCCACTAAGATATTTGTAGATTTTACTATCAAAATGACTTTTTGACCCACTTTTATATTTTCACTTAAATCCAAACTCATCATTTTAAGACTGATTCCCAAAAAGTCAAATTGAACAATATTAAGATTATCAATATTGTCTATTTGAGATATGATTGCTTCTATTTTATTCATGGTACTAAATATCCAAACTCTTTAAATATTTTTTTTGCATTTTTACTTAAGATAAAGTTATAAAATGCTTCTACTTCTTTATTATCTTTTGCATTTTTTAGTATAACTATTCCCTGGTTGATTGGAGTATAGAGTCTCTCTTCTACCTCTATCCAATTAATCCCTTTTTTATACATACTCATCTTTGGGCTGTATAAAGATGACTTTGCAATAAAACCAATATCAGTAGCTGTTAGTGTGTAGGTAACAGTTTGTGAGATTGACTCTGCATATACTAGTTTCTTTACAATATTCTCATATATTTTTGCATTTTTCATAGCTTCAAGGGCAGCTTTTCCATAGGGTGCAGTTTTAGGATTTGCAATTGCGATTTTTTCTATTGAATTATCTACTGCAAGATTGATTCCCTTTGAAAAGTTTAGTTTTTTTGCACTTAAGATTGCTAAACTTCCTTGGGCATAAATTATTGGCTTTGTTATGGCAATATTTTCACTAAAAAGTGCATTTGGGTATTTCATATTTGCTGCCATAAAAAGATTATAAGGTGCTCCGTTTTTAATTTGAGCAGTTAGTTTTCCACTACTTCCAAGTGTTACATGAACTTTTGTATTTGGATTAGTTTTATTAAACTCTGTTATTAAATCATTGATTGCATAGCTTACATTTGCTGCAACTGCAATATTAATTTTATTTGCAAATAGCGTTATACCCAATAATAAAACTCCTAAGACTATTTTTTTCATCTTTTTTCCTTATTGATAAAAGCATTATATATTTTTATATATAACGATTAGCTAAAAAAAACTAGAGGAAAAACCTCTAGTTTTAAAATTATCTTACTGAATCGAAGAAATAATCTGTTTCAGCAATATCTTTTGTCTCTTCATCTAATTGGTCTAAGATACCATTAGTAATCCAAGTTAAAAGGTTGATAGCTCCCTCATAACCACTCATAGAGTATCTATGTAAGTGATGTCTATCAAAAATTGGGAAACCAATTCTGATAAGTGGGATTTTTGTATCTCTGTAAAGTTCTTTACCATAAACGTTACCAATCATGAAATCAACTGGTTCTGTGAATAATAATGATCTTAATGCCCATAAATCTTTACCTGGCCAAATGTTACATTCGTCAGTTCTGTTTGATTTATCTAAGATTGCTCTCATTTCTGCTTCCCAGTTTTTTCTAGGAGCATTGTGACAAACAACATGTGTTGGGATTGCACCCATTTCAACTAAGAAAGAAACCATTCCTAAAAGGAAATCAGGATCTCCCCAGATTGCAATTTTTTTACCATGCATATATGGGTAAGAATCTTGCATTGCATCAACTAGCTTAGCTCTTTGATTTTTTAATTCTTCAGGAACTTCTTTACCAGTTAATTCTGCTAATTTCATAACAAATGCATCAGTACCACTTAAACCAATTGGATTACAAGTTTCGTAAGTTTGTTTCCATTTGTTTTTAATAGTTTTAGCAGTTGCAATAGAAGAATACTTTTGTAAAGATATAGTTGCTTTTGCATTAATTGAAGTCTTAAGATCTTCAATTTTTGTTCCACCAGCGTATAATTTATATTCACCAGCTCCTGTATCCCATTGTTCTTCATGGTCACCTAACATTACAATTTTGTCACCGAACATTTTAGAAATATTTTTAATCTCTTTTAAAGAACCTAAATATGGTTCAAATCCAGGGATAATATTAATTCTTTCTTCATCAACAGCACCTTTTTCAGTACTAACTTGCTCTAAGATAGATTTCATCATATTATCATAACCTGTAATATGAGAACCTACGAATGAAGGAGTATGTGCATTAGGAATGATAACATTGTCTAATTCACCCTCAGCATCTTCTTTAGCTCCAAGAATAAAAGCACCAAGGTCATCCCCGATAACTTCTGCCATACAAGTAGTAGATACAGCTATCATATCTGGCTTATAAAGTGCATTACAGTTTCTTAAACCATCTTTCATATTTGATAATCCACCAAATACCGCTGCAGATTCACTCATAGAATCAGAAACACATGGAGTTGGTTCTTTAAAGTGTCTTGTAAAATAAGTTCTAAAGTATGAAACACATCCATGAGAACCATGTACATAAGGCATAGTATTTTCAAAACCAAGACCAGCCATTACAGCACCTAGAGGTTGACAAGCTTTAGCAGGATTAACAGTAATTGCTTCTCTTGCTAAGTTTTTTTCTCTATAATCCCATGATTTAGTCCACTCTTGGATTTCATCAACTTTAGCAGGATTAATAGAACCCATGTTACCTTCGAATTCTTTTTTGTTTTTTAAAACTTCTTGATATTCAGGTTTTAAAAACAGTTTTTGTCCGTTTACTATATTATCTAAATCTTGCATATTACGCTCCCTCTACTTCTTTATCCCATGGAGCTGTAGTATGATCCCATACAGGAGAATTCATAGCCAAATCCATATCTTTTGCAAAAATTGCAAATGCGTCATACCCATGGTATGGTCCACTGTAGTCCCAAGAGTGCATCTGTCTAAATGGTAGACCCATTTTTTGGAATACATATTTCTCTTTAACACCAGCTGCAACTAAGTCAGGTCTTAATTGTTTAACAAACTCTTCTAACTCATACTCATTTGCATCATCATAAATAAGTGTTGATCTTTCTAAATCTTCTTTAGTTCTTTTATAATCATCACCATGTCCAAACTCATAACCAGTACCAATAACTTCCATTCCTAAATCTTCATAAGCACCAATAACGTGTCTTGGTCTTAATCCACCAACATAAAGCATAACTTTTTTACCCTCTAACATTGGTCTATATTTAGCAATAACAGCATCTGTCATAGCAGTATACTTAGCTATTGTAGCTTCAGTTTTTGCTTGGATTGTTTCATCAAAGAATGAAGCAATTTTTCTTAAAGACTCAGTAGTTTTACTTGGTCCAAAGAAGTTATATTCCATCCAAGGTATACCAAACTCTTGCTCCATATGTCTAGAAATATAGTTCATAGATCTATAACAGTGAAGTAGGTTTAATTTTGCTTTTGGAGCAATTGCTAACTCTTTATAAGTAGCATCACCAGACCATTGTGCAATAACTCTTAATCCCATTTCTTCTAAGATTAATCTTGTTGACCAAGCATCACCACCGATATTATAATCACCGATAATTGCAACGTCATAAGGAGTTGTTTCGAAATCTTTTCTATGTGATGTATCTGGCATAACGTGATCTCTAATCATGTCATTTGCGATGTGGTGACCAAGAGATTGTGAAACCCCTCTAAACCCTTCACATGATACAGCAACAGTTTGATGACCTGTCTCTTTTTTATGTACTTTAGCTACTGCTTGAATATCGTCACCGATTAGACCGATTGGACATTCTGATTGAATTGAAATACCATTGTTTAATGGGAATAATTCATCAATCTCTTCTAACGCTTTTTTAAGTTTTTTATCTCCACCAAATACGATATCTTTTTCATTAAAGTCAGTCGAGAAATTCATAGTAACAAATGTATCTACACCAGTTGTTCCTATATAATAGTTTCTTCTTCCACCTCTTGAATATTGCCCACAACCTATTGGTCCATGAGAAATATGAATCATATCTTTAATTGGTCCCCAAACAACACCTTTAGATCCTGCATATGCACAACCTCTTTGAGACATTACTCCTGGTACAGTTTGTTTATTACTTCTTGTAGTATCACAAGAACCTTTTACACCCTCTGGATTATCAACCCCAAGGTGTTTTGCTCTATTTTTTTTAGCTTTTTCTGGATAAGCTTCTAGTACATCAGCAATTGCTTGCTTTTGAATACTTTCTAATGTTTCTGGTCCCATAATTTTCTCCTTTGAAAGAAAAAGTAGCTTATGCTACTTTAACTCTATATAGATTCATGTCATCTAATTTTTTACAAATTGCTTTAGTTGCATCACCGTCAACAGATTTTGAGATTTCAGAAATTTGGTATTTGTTAGTATAATAAACCATTTTAAAACCATCTTTTTCTTTACACTCAGTATTAGTATAATAATCAACTAAGGCAGTATGTAAAAAAGAACCTTCTGGGATAGAAATTTCTTCTAATTTAACACCTTCTCTTGTTTCACTTGAAACAGTTACAGATTTACCTGTAGCATCAATTCCATCTTGTACTTTCTCTATTACTTTATCAAAACTTACATCATTACCCATATCAGCTGGGAAGTGGTATCCACATACAAACATTTTGTTCTCCTTATATTTCTTTTTTTTATTTTTTAATTTATTTATTAAGCTTCTTCTGCTTTTTTACCTAAGTTTTCTTCGTCAACTTCTTCTTCAAGACCGAATTCCATTAATAGGTTTTCTAAGTCATCCATTTCTAATGGCTCAGGAATAACTTTTAAGTCATTAGCAATAATTTTTCTTGCTAACTCTTTATATTCCATAGCTTGGTCAGATGATGGTGAGAATTCAACAACTGTCATTCTTCTTAACTCAGCTCTTTGAACGTGGTTAGATCTTGGTACGAAGTGAATCATTTGAGTACCGATTTGTTGTGCTAAGTGTTTAGATAAATCATACTCTTTATCTGTCATTCTTGCATTACAAATTAAACCAGCAAGTCTAACTCCACCAGTATTTGCATATTTTAAAATACCTTTAGAAATGTTATTAGCTGCATACATAGCCATCATTTCACCAGACATTACAATATAAATCTCTTGTGCTTTACCTTCTCTAATAGGCATAGCAAATCCACCACAAACAACATCTCCAAGAACGTCATATGAAACGAAATCTAATTCATCATCATAAGCACCTTCTTCTTCTAGGAAGTTAATTGCTGTAATAACACCTCTACCTGCACATCCAACACCTGGCTCAGGACCACCTGATTCAGTACAATTAATGTAACCTTCAGTTATATCATTGTTATCTGGGTGAAATTCTCCAGCACCTGGTTTACATACATCTTCTAATTCTAAATCTTCAACAGTTCCAGCTTCAGCTGCAAGTTGCATAATTGTACATTGAGCTTTCTCATGTAATATTAATCTAGTTGAATCTGCTTTTGGATCACACCCAACGATTAAAATTTTCTTTCCATAATAATGACACATTGCTGCTAATGTATTTTGAGATGTAGTTGATTTACCAATCCCACCTTTTCCGTAAAACGCTATTTGTCTTAAATCTGACATATTGTCTCCTTTTAATATTATAATTACAAAATAGATAATTGCACATAGTGTTCCACAGAAGTTTTTTTATATAAAGAAATTTTACAATTTACTTAAAATCCCTAAAATATGGGATTTTATTGATATAATATTTTAAAAAAAGAAAAAATAGGATAAAATCTATCTTATTTACACTATTGTTTTACAATGACTTTTTTTGTAAATATTGATAAAATTACTACAAAATCTAGTAGTATTTTTTTAACTTTTAGGATAATAAATGAGAGACATAGTAAAGAATTATTTAAAAACTTTAGGATTTGATAAGCAAATTAGTAGCTTAGATGAAATTACTCACTTAATAAAAGCACATTTAAAAACATTTTCTTTTTCTAGTATGACTGTTTTATTAAAAGATGAAATATCTTTGGATATAAATAAGATATATGAAAAGATTGTTATAAATAAAAGAGGTGGATATTGCTTTGAGCACAATAAACTTTTTTTTGTAGTTTTATCTGAGTTAGGTTTTGATGTAAAATCATATATGGCAAGAGTTGTTAACAATACAAACAACATTGTTCCAAAAACCCATAGATTTACAATTTTAAACTTTAATGATGAAAGATATCTAATTGATGTGGGTATTGGATTTAGATCTCCTTGTGTTCCAGTTAAAATAATAGATGAATTCACGCCAAGTCATTTGGGTATTTCATACTGTGTTAAAACATTGGAAAAGAATCTTTTTGCCCTAGCGTCATTAAAAGATGAAGAAAAATTTACTATCACAAATTACGAGTTAAACAATTATAATGAAGCAGATTATGAAATGGGACACTTCTATTCACACAAACATCCATCCGCAGTTTTTGTAAATAACTTAGTAATCTCATCCATAAATGATACTGAAATAAGAAGTTTACGAAATGACAACTATATAAAGATATATGAAAATTCACAAGAAGAGATTTTAATTGACAGTTTTGAAACTTTTAAAAAAATAGTATCAAATGATTTTAATATGAGTTTTAACGAAGAAGAGTTAGAGTCTATTTTTAATAATTATGTTAAAAATAAACTCTTGTAACTTTTTTAATTTTTGTTTTATATATGGGAAAACTTTAAAAGCTTTCCCATTCATCTTTAGTTGTTTTAGGTCTTATTATTTCATTTTTTGAAATTCTTGTTTGTTCATTCTTTTTTTGTGAAGAAGCAGTTTTATTCTCTTTTACTTGAGTAGATTTAGATTGTTCAGCTTTTAAGTTCATCTCTTTTGCTTTCACTTCATTTTTACCAATAAACTCTTTTTCGTTTGCTTCTGAAACGACAAGTTTAGCAATAGTATCTGTTGTAACTGCTATATCATGAGCTTGTGATGCAATCATAGCATTTTCTTGTGTTTGTTGATCAAGTTGATTGACTGCTGAATTTATTTGCTCTATTCCAGTTTGTTGTTCTTTACTTGACATCTCAATATCTGAAATTAGATTTATAGTTTTTTGAATATTTTCATTTAACTCTTTATATCCAATAATCATATTTCCAGCTATATTTTTACCTTCATTTGCTTTTAATGTAGCATTTTCAACTATAGCTTTTATCTCTTTAGCTGCTTCTGCGCTCCTTGAAGCTAGATTTCTTACCTCTTGAGCAACTACCGCAAAACCTTTTCCAGCTTCTCCTGCCGTTGCTGCTTCAACGGCTGCATTTAGGCTTAGGATATTTGTTTGAAATGCTATTTGATCAATTACACTAATTGCTTCATTTATTGATTTTACTTGTACATTAATTTCATCCATTGCAACTGTTGTTTGATTTGCAAGGTTTTCTCCGTTTGAAGCAGAAGTTGTAACATTATTTGAGTAGCTTGCCATTTTTGCAATATTTTCAGTATTGTTTCTAATATTTGATGTTATCTCTTCAAGTGCTGCTGCTGTCTCTTCTAAAGAAGCTGCTGCTTCATTTGAACTTTGATTTAATTTATCTACATTTATTAAAAGTAAATCTGAACTTTTATCGAGTGTTAATCCATTTGCTTTATTTTCGACCAACATATCATTTACAACATTTGCTAGGTTATTTAATCCTTCAGATACCTCTCCTGAATCTTCAGATATTCTATGTGTAAAGTCTAACTTTTGATAAGATAATAGGGCATCTGAAATTTTATTTAAATCACCACCAACTTTAGTAGATACAATGTCAAATAGCTCATTAACCCCATTTTTAAGGTTTTCGATGCCATCATTTTTAGTTGTTTCTTTTATAGTTTGTTTCATAATTCCTGTTTTTGCTAAATCAATTGCTGCATTAACTGATTGGATTACTTTTTTTGCATCAGTAATATCTTGAGCAAATTTAACAACACGAGTTACTTTTCCACTTTTATTTTTTACTGTTGTATATGAAGCTTGAATCCAAACAGATGTACCATCTTTTCTGATTCTTTCAAATTCGTCAATTTGAGCTATTCCATTTGCTAGATTTTTCCAAAAATCAGCATATGCTTGTGTAGTTGTATAGGTTTTATCACAAAACATTCTATGGTGCTTCCCTACTACTTCACTTGGTTTATAACCACCTAATGCATTTAAGAAATTGTCATTTGCATGAATTATTGTGCCATCTGGCTTAAATGATATAATTGCAAAGTTTTCTTCCATAGCAGTTAATCTTCCTGCTTCTTCTTCTGTTTTTCCAAAATTAAACATAATATTCCTTTATGATTCTTACTGAAATATTATCTTAAGAATAGACTAGTTGGTAGTTGTTTTATGTCATTTAATATCTGGGAAGAGTTTTATAAACTTTATTTTAGACTTTTGGGCTCTGCAAGATAAAAACCTTGTATAAAATCAACATTTAATTGAAGAATTGTATCATAGACCTCTTTACAATGGACGTATTCTGCTACTGTTTTTGCATTTAATTCTTTTGCCATATTAATAATATTTCTAACAATAGTTTTTGATTCATTAGATGTATGAATATCTTTTATTAATGAACCATCAATTTTTATAATTTCAGGATTTAGTTTTAAAATATTTTCCATACTAGAAAACCCACTTCCAAAATCATCAATAGCAATTTTACAACCAAATATTCTAACATTATTTACAAATGTCTCAACAATTGAAAAGTCTTCAATAAAATCTGTTTCTAAAATCTCAAAAATAATATTGTAAGAATAAGGAAAAGATTTAACTTTTTCATATATAAAATTCCTAAAGGATTCATTAGCAATATCTTCATAAGATAAGTTAAGGCTAAATTCATTATCTCGAGTTGAGAAATAAGATAATGATTTTTCAACCATGATGGTCATCATCTTTTCATAAAGCTTAATTTTCTTTGCAATATCTAGATATGGGAATATGGATTTAACCTCAAGGGTATTTGGATTAATTATTCTCATTAAACATTCATATTTTTCTACTTTCATTGTTTTTGAGTTATAGATTGACTGAATATAAGGTTCTATATTATTATTTTCAACAGCTAGTTTTAGTAAGATTATTTCATCTATAAGTTTTGTTTGTTCTTCATCTTGATAAGAAATAGTTAAGATATCTAAGTTAATATCAATTATTTTATCAAAAGCACTTAATACTTCATATCTTTTTTCAGATATTAGTTTATCTTTTATGAATCTTCTCACAAAACTAAATGCTGCATTTACATAGTGTGTTGGTAATCCAATACGAACATGAACTTCACTTATAATATTTAATTTATAAAAGTAATTAGTATCGTATTTACCACAAAATAAATTTCTATACCAAGCTCTTATTCCTTTTTCATGTCGATATAAAATCTCTTGATTATGTAAAAATCTTTTTGCATGATTAAAGGAGAAAATAAATTTATAAAACTCTTCCAATAAACTCTCTTCATATTTATAAACTAATTTCTTAATTTTTAATAATTGTAAAGCATCTATTTCTCTAAAGTCATAGTTATTTAATATGTCTTTACAACTATTTTCTGTGATATATTCAATTGTTTTATAGCTATTTTTTTTCATAATAATTTAAGCACATCTACTACAAGAGATACTTTCTTTACCTTCAAAACTCTTTTTATTTGCCTCATCAACAATTGTATTTGCAATATTTGATGTTTGGGTTGCAATTTTATTTGATTTTGATGATACTTCTGAATTTGTAAATATTTGCTTTTCTAAAATTTGTACAGAATCATTAATTTGAATTATACCATCTTGTTGTTCTTTAGATGTTATTGCTACTTCATTTATAAGTTCTATTGTTTTATCAATATCAGTATTTAGATTGCTATACCCATCAATCATCTCATTTGCAATAATTTTTCCTTCATTTGCTTTCAGGTTTGCAGATTCTACAAGCTTTTTAATATCTTTTGCTGCTTCAGTACTTTTATTTGCTAGATTTCTAACTTCTTGTGCAACTACTGCAAAACCTTTCCCTGCTTCTCCAGCCGTTGCCGCTTCAACTGCTGCATTTAGTGATAAAATGTTAGTTTGGAATGCAATTTGATCTATAATACTAATTGCTTCATTGATAGAACTTACTTTTTCATTAATTTCATCCATTGAGATATTAGTTTTATTTGCTAGAATTTGTCCTTTTCTTGACGAGGATATAACGGCATTTGCAAACTCTGACATTTTAACAGTCTTTTGGGATGTTTTACTAATATTTTGAGTGATTTGTTCTAATACTATAGTTGTGTCTTTTAAACTTTTAGAAGCTTCAGTTGAAGAACTATTTAGTTTTAAAACATTATCTAACAGGATTTCTGATGATTGCTGTAATGTCACACCATTTTTCTTATTTTCTAATAACATATGAGTAATTGCATCTCTAAGTTGATTGATTGAAGTCGATAAATTCATAAACTCTCCATCACTTGAAATGTTTTCTAAAACCAAATTATTTTTATAGTTGTAATTGGTATATTCATTTAGAATACCATTAATTATTTCAAAATGTTTTTTTGTATCAATAATCATATCATTAACAACTTTTTTAAATTCTTCAAGTACATCATTTGAAGTTTTTGCTTGAATAACATTTTCATAAGAGCCATTTTTGGCTTGTTCAAGTATATCTTTTGCTTCTATGATAAATAATAATTCTTCTTTTTCTTTGATTTTTTGATTTTTATCTCTATTATCAATAATATCTTTTATTTCAGAGTATTCACTAGCAAAAGTTGTATTTATTTTAAGTTTTGCATTTTTATTGTCCATATTCTTTAGAAAGTTAATTAATGCCTTTGAAAGTTGTTTCCCATTTTTCCTTTCATCTAATTCATGAAAAATTAAAGATATTGCAATAATAACTTGAATAGTTTGTGAAGTTATATTACCAGTAAAAAAGAATGCATTTATAGGTAATAAGATCATTCCTAGATAATGGATTACTGTCATTCTAAAATATAGTGATTTTATATTAAACATATGTTGTCCTTATTTTTTTTAGAATATTATCTAAATAGGACAAAAATTGTCTTGATTGTAATCAAGCCCTAAAAATGCCAGGTATTATGATTTTAATGGATAAGAATAGAGTTTTAAAAAGAAAAAAGACAGCAATATTTATTTTATAAATTTTCTACTTTATAGAGTTTTTTTCTCTCTTTTGATGAGGGTACATCTAACATTTTTCTATATTTTGTAATAGTACGTCTCACCATTGATAAGCTAAACTTTTCTTGAATAGCATCAAGAATATCTTGATCTGTTAGTGGTTCATCTTTATTTTCATATTCTACTAAACTTTTAATATAGTTTTTTATCTCCGAAGATGATAAATCTTTATTATTAACTGCATTTGAGAAGAAGTGTTTTAGTGGATATGTTCCTAAAGAGCACTCTATATATTTATTTGCAACAGCTCTTGATATTGTAGATTCTGCGAAACCAATCTCATTGGCTAACTCTTGCATAGAGTAGGGTCTAAGTTCTCCTCCCACAAAAAATGAGATTTGTTTTTCAACAATTAAAAGAACTATTTTGTATAGAGTTGATTTTCTTAAACCCAATAAGTTTACTAAATCTCTAGCCTCTTTTAACTTCTCTCTTATACCTTCATTTTTAGTATTAAAAGCATCTTTTACTTCTAAATCAGGATAATAAGCATGATTTATTTTGATATTAATATCTTCACCAATTTCTACAAAGAAGTCAGGAATTATCTGTACATTGTTATTCATATAATTCACTGCTGGTGGATTATTGAAGTATTTGATAATATCTTTTGCTTCATCAAATCTATGGTGTGAGGCATACTTATCTAAGTGAGCAATATCTTTTATGATTTTTTTTATGAAATTGTATAGTTCATTATCAATTTGTTTATCACAAGCATCTAATTGAAAAAGAAATGATTCTGATAAATTCATTGATCCAATTCCACTTGGTTCTAAAAGTGAAAATCTTTGTCTTATTGATTCTACATACTCTTTATACACGCCACATGTTATAGCAATCTTTTCTATATCACCTTCAAAGTATCCCTCTTCATTTATGTCACACAAAATTTCCATAGCTACTTTTTGTGAGTTTGGAGTTGAAAAGTTTGGTGCACAGATTTGTTCACTAATAATATCATTTAATGATTCATCATAAAGTGCTAAAGATTCTATAAACTCCCCACTTGTACCTTGTGGCATAAAGTTGTTATAAAACTCTTTTGGTTTTTTGATTTCTAAAAATGGATTTTCATAAGATACATTTTTTAGATGTTTCTCTAGGTCTTGAAGTGAAGATTGTAGCATCGGAAGCCACAATTTCAAAGATAAATTAAGATTTTGCTTCTGAGAAGCGGAGGTTGATAATGTTTGTGCCATATCGTATTTTGCCCAAATTCAAAAAGAATTTGGACATAAACCTGTATATTTTTTAATACTTAATTCTAACAACACCGTTAGGCTTAACTATTTTCATTTGGCAAGATAATCTTGTGTTATCAGTACAAGTACCAGCACAAGCCTCTTTGATTACTTTGATTTCTTTCTCATTGATATCAGAAATAAATTCCATACCTTGTTCTATTTCAACAACACATGTTCCACATTCTCCATCTCTACATCCAAAAGGTAAAGCTGAACCAGATGCTTCAACTACATCTTGAATTGTACTTCCTGGTTTAACATTGATTGCTAAAAAATCGTTAATAATTTCTACTCTAGTTGTCATTTTCTTTCCTTATTTTTTTAATTTATACGGTTTAACTAAAATGTCACCTTTGATTAACATCATTGGCGCAATTCTAACTTTAGGACTTATTGTAAATTGTTGACATTGCTCAGCTTCTTCAGCAGTGATTGCCCCTAATTTAACTAATACATCTAACTCTTCATCTTCCATATAACTTGTAGGTTCTTCAGTTGCAAGATTTTCAACAGTAATTAAACTTTTTGAGTAATCTTTAGTATCTGAAGGCATAGGAACACCTTTTTCTTTAGCCAATCTTACAATTGGTTCACCAATTTTTGCATCATAAACACCATCAGTAACAGTATCAAAATGCATAAAAATAACTTTTGCCATATTTTGTCTCCTTTTTTAGCTTGTTTCTTCATACAAACCAAGCCATATGATAAAGTTCTGAAAACTCTTTCATCTGACTTGGTTAAAAAAATTTAGTCTTTTGAGTAGTTCTTTTCTCTATGCTTACGCATAAATTCTAACTCTTCTTCTACTTCATCTCTAAAATCTTCCATTGCTTCTAGTTCATGTTCTCTACACCCAACTATTTCAACAGGAACATCAAGTAAACCTAAAAAGTGAACTTCATATACACGAATAACTTGTAAGAATTCACCCATTGATTTTATATAACCTACTGCACCTGCTGGCATCAAAAGTGTCCCAATTGGTGCATGAGGGTATGTCCCATCATTTACTATCTCTTTTATTAGTTTTACTTTTTGTCCTAAACCAAATTTTGGTTTATCTTCATCTTTTCCAGAACGATTAGCTGTTACACTATCATGCAAAGGAGTGTTTGCATCTACGATATCTTTATGATTAACACCCACAACTTCCTCCTGTACTTGTTCCTGCTGGACTTGGACTACATGAAGAACAACCTTCAAGTTTTCCTGTTTCATACATATTCCATACATCAGCAGCACTTGGAGAGTGACCAGTTTTATAATCACCATAAACTCTAAGTAGTGAAAATTTCAAAAACTCTAAAAGTTTATCTTCATCTGCTATTTCAGCTAAACCTTTTTTTATAAGAGTTCCATACTCTTTCATCATATGAAATCTTTTTACATTGATTAACTTTTGGTCAAAATCAATATCAAAAAATTTAAAAAAATCTTCTGTATCTCTTAATTTATAAAATTCTTCTACAGTTTTCATTTTGTATCCTTTTAAATATCCCAGATTAAAGGGATATTATTTTTTCTAAGCTGGAATCTCTTCTTTTAAAGAGTCAATCCATTTTGTTACTCTATCTTCAGTTTTGTCTTTTTCATTGTGTTCATCAATTGCTAAACCACAAAGTTTTCCATCCATTTCTGCTTGTGAAAATTCATATTTATAATCACTTGCATCAACAAAACCAACAACTTTTGCACCAGCATTTGTAAATGTTTTATGTAGTTTTCCTAATGCTGAACAAAAATGTTCACCATGTTTTACACTATCTCCTGCACCAAATAATGCAATAGTTTTTCCAGAAAAATCTATTCCGTCTGATTCAATTTCAAGTAAAGGATCAACCCACTCAAAATATACATCACCTTGTCCCCAAGTAGAACTTCCTATAAATAAAACATCATGTTCAAGCATTTGATCAATATCATCAAAATCTTCTTCCATATTGATTACTTCATCAACTTCAAAAGCTTCTGCTAAAGCTTCTGCAACTATCATAGATGTTCCACCTGCTGTTCCACAAAAAATCCCAATATTTGCCATACTTTTCTCCTTCAAAATGTCCCATTTTTAAGGGACCTATATTTTTATAACTTCTTTTATAAAGAAGCAAACCCTAAAGAGCTTTATGAATAAAGCTTATAAGTTTTTATATTTGTTATAAGTCTCTTCTGCTTTTAGAAGATATTTTTCACCATCAACTAGCAAGTCATCATAAGTTCTAAATGAGAATCTATGAGCATCTTTGAAGAATTTCTCTGCAAGCACAATCTTCCCTGCAAAAACTACAACTCTTCCAAAACCTTCATGACTCATCTCCATTACAACTGAACACATTACCCCTGTTAGTTTTTCAAAAGCTAAAGCTACTGCTTGAAATACTAGTCTTATATCTTTGATTTGCATTTCATCAATATCTGCAATAATAGGGATATTTTTTAAATCCTCTTTGCTTCTTACATATTTTTCTACTAGTAGGTCTTCATCACTTTTGTTAACCCATGTACCAAATTGGTCCATTGCTCTAATTTGTCCAATTAGTGTTACTTTAAATAGTTCTTTCTTATCCATTATAAAGCCTTCTTTTCTATGATTTTTTTGATAAATGGTGGAGGGTTTGAATTTAACATATCTTGTAGTTTTTTTACTTCTTCTTCTATACTTACGATCTCTTTGTATTTGATTGTGAAGATTCCACTATTGATAAGTTTTGCAGCAGCTATTGCTCCTACATTTGTAAAATAAACAATATCAATACCTTCTAGTAGTGCTACAGCTTTATCAGTATCTTTTTCAAGAACTTTTTTAATTTCACACATTGTAGTTGTTGATTTACTTATTTCGTAAACAGCAAATTGTTTTGCACTTCCAAAGTGAGAATCTATGTTTTCTAAATCTGTAGTTGCGAATGCAACTTTTAGAGAACCTTCTTGAGAGTCATTTGTTGTGATTTGAATACTACTCATAATTTTGTCCTAAAATAAATTTATATAGGTATATGCAAATAGTGTTCCACAACTTTTTTAAGTAGTTTTTTTACTTCTTATAAGAGCTAGAAAATCAATAAGGTCACTTAAGAAGAAAGCCCTATTTGAGAGCTCTGCGAAGTAAACATTTGTAAAAGTATTTTGTCCGGCAAATGATTTTGCACTTGCTATAAATTCTTGAGGTAGTTGTCTGTTTATAGCAACAGGTTTTATAAGTTCATCACAAACTTCTTCAAATAAAAATAAAATTTCTGCTGGTTTTTCTTCACATAAGAGATAAATATCACTTCTATAAAGGTCATATTTTTTATAAAGTTCATGGTAAGTCTCTTTACTCATTTTCCCACCGCCATTAAATATAAGATGTTGTTGTGTGTTTCTAAAACCTTTTTTGTTTCATCATCAAAATATGCACCAATTCCTGTAGAATTGATATTTAAATTTGTGGCTCTTAGTGCAATAATATGCGCTAAAAAGCCTGATAAAATAGTGTTAAAAGAGTAGTTTGATTCTAGTTTAGATGTAAAAAATATAGTTGCAGCAGAAGTTCCACCAATTTTTTGATTAAAGGCTAACATTTGGCCTAGCTCACTAAAATCACCCTCTTTTTGTAAATTATACTCTTTATAAATACCTTTTTCAAGATTAGTGATTAGATGGTTTATAAAATAAATTTCAAGTCCATACTCTTTTGCAAAGATGAAAATATCTTTTAATATAGTTTCAAACTCATCTTTTAATATGGGCTCTTTTTTAAAAGCTCTGACTGATCTTCTTTCATCTATTGCTTTTTGTAACTCTCTTTTAGTCTCTTCTTTTAAAAAGTTTGAACTAAAACTTTTAAAACTTTGTTCATAATATTTTGAATAAAATTCTTCAATAAAAGGCTCTTTTATATAATAATCACATGGGTTTACAAAAGGAATTTTATCCCTTAGTTCTTTTGTCTCTTTTTCTTTATACTCGCTTGAAAAAATAGCACAAACAAAGTGTTCATAGTTATCAAAACAAAAAGCTTTATTTAACTCTTCTTTATCAAAGTTAAAATCAAAAGTATAATCAAGTCCTTGTAAAATCAAAGAGGCATAGATGGAACCTAGTTGGTGACCAGAATCAAGTAAAAGATACCTTATAGCTCTTTTTTCATATTTCCAAGATGTCCTAAAGTAGGCATTACTAAGTAAAAAGATGAATTTTTTTTGTGATATATTCATATAACTCTCTAATCCATCACTACTTAATTCATGAATTAAAGCCAAGGTGCTTGTTAATGGTTCATAGTGATAAATTCCATTTAACAAACCCTTTGCTCCTCTTATTTGTATATAAATTTCGCAAGGATAAAGTCCACCTGCACTTGGATTGACTCTTAGATTTACCTCATCATTTCCATATTTTTTTGTGTAGGTGATTTTTCCAAAGTTTTTTATGAATTTTAACTCTTCATAATCATCAAGATTAAATCGTCTAAAAAACTTTGGATAGGTTTTGTAAGCTTTTGCTTGGGTTTGCCAGTTTATAAATTGGGTTTGAGTAAAGGCATTCTTTTTTGTAATATCTGTTTGATTATGAAACTCTTGCATTTCTCAACATTTTTACAATCTTTGGAGTTACTGCTAAATCAATAGCTTTAAAGCCATCAAGGTTTTCAAAAGAGCTATCTGCACCTTTTTGCAAAAGAAGTTGCACAAAATCCTCTTTCCCCGCACTTGCACAGTACATTAATGCTGTTACATCATTAACATTTTTTGAGTCTATTTCGATACCTGCATTTACAAGAAGTTCAAAGCACTCATATGATGAAGCAAAACAGGCATTCCATAAAGCTGAGTTTCCATCTACGTTTTTCATATTTATATCTACATCTAAGTTTAGTAATTCAGATACAAGTTCTGATTTTCCTTCTCTTGCTGCTTTCATTATTGCAGAGTTTCCATATTTTCCAGCGTTATTTAAATCATTTTCATCATAGTCATTCTCTTTTATCCATTGGAGTAAATTTTCTGATAAGGTTTTCATACTCCCATCCAGTTTTCGTGTGTATGACCCTTTACTTTGAAGTTAATAACTTCTTGCAATGATGACTCAAGCTCATCTAAATCAAAAGCGTGTTCGCAGTTATTTGGGATATTTTTATATTTTATAACACCCTCTTTATCAATAATATATATTGATTTTGCCACAAGTGTTTCATTTAAATTCACTCCAAATTTTAAAGAGAATTTATTAAAATCATTTGAGATAAAACCATTATCTAGTCCAAATGCTTTTTGAACTTTTGTTATAGCATCTTCTGAGCTACTTGTAATAATATAAGGTAATATTTTAGAAGCAGATTTTTCTAAAATATCATGTAGACCATTATTATAATCTTTTATATTAGGTAGGGTAATCATAACTTGAATTTTAGGTGCCATCATACCTATAACTTTTGACTCTCCATTTAACATGGTAACTCTAACAGCAGGTGCTTCTGATTCTATCTTTCTCTCTTTTGCTTTTAAAATATAAAACTCTTTTTTATACTTAACTTCCATTTATAAGATCTCCTTGTGTGTTATTTGACAATTTGTATCAATTATCATTAAAGATTTTTTTAGTTGATTTTTTTCATCTTTTATTCCAAAGGTATTTGAGAACTCTTTATATTCCCTTGAGATTAGGCTATCTTTTAGTTTAAATTCATTTTGTATCTTTTCACATTCATCAATGCTACTTGTTGTTATAACAAATGTTTCTGCCCTATTTTTAAAGAATGTTATTGCATCATGCAGTTGAGTATTAAAAGCTGTAATATCAGGCAAAGAGATTATAACTTGAACCTTTTCTTTTGGAATACCTAAAAGTCTTGTGCTTCCATTTATCATCTCTAATCCAAGAGCTTTTACAATTGGCCTTTGTAGATTAATGCTCATTTTCTCCTCCATGTTGGTGATAATGATTTATTAGGTTTGCTAATTCAAAAAGTAAGTAAGCACTTCCTTCATATAAAACATCATTTTTAAGTTGATTACCAACTCCCTCATAATCAGGGAATCCCCTTAACATTAAAGCTTTTTTGTGTTTTATGGTATATCTTTCCCCATGAAAACTTGATATTAAAACATCACTTTCTTTCAGATACTTTTCAACATCTTCAAAATCACCAATTAGTAAGTTTTCACACTCTATTTCATCTAGTAAGTCATTTTTGTGAGTAGTTACTATGGCTTTTATTGTTGCTCCTGCTTCAATGATTGTATTTGCTACAGAGATACATTGGTCAGGCTCAAGTGCTAGCACAACAGATGCACTTCCTATTGCAAAGTGGCTATCTAACATGGCATCTTGAAGTCTTTTTCTCCATCTCACAATACTTGGATGTGGAGTTGAGATATTTTTGATTTTACATAGGGCTTTAAAGAATTTATCACTTTGTTCTAATCCCCCTAATGAATCAAAATGTAAAAGTTGCATATTTTCATTTTTTGCTTTTAATTTATCTCCAGCTTTTTTTACACTGCTTCCTACACTAATAGCAAGTGAACAATTTCCAAGTTTCTCTATATCTTCAACAGTAATACCTCCACTGCTAAGTGCTCCTTGTTTTAATCCTAAGTGACCATCTAATGAGTCACTCAAATCTGGTAGGGCTAAAACTTCATAACCAAAGAGTGCTACGGTGTCTTTGATTTTTTCTATCTCTATTGGTTTTAAATTTACATTTGGGATAATTACAGCTTTATTCATATCCACTTCACTTGAGCTTGCAACTAGTTGGTCAACGATTGCTTCAATTGATTTTGCAAAACCACTTTCAATAGAGCCTTCAAAATCAGGAGTATTTACATAAACCATTTTTTGCTGGTCTTGTACTAGTAAACAAGCACCTTTTATATCATCACCTTTTGTTTCTGTAAGTCCTGTTGTAAAAAGTCCTACTAGGTCAGGTTGTACTTTTTTGGTGATATTTTTTATTGATTCAGAGATTGCATAATCTCCTCCATCAATTACTGCTGTAATATCATTTACTGCTGTTGTTTGTACGGCAATGGGGTCATTGAAATGTCTTGTGAAAAATACCTTTGTAAATGAAGCACATCCTTGAGCTCCATGCATAAGTGGCATACAGTTTTTTATTCCTAAAAAGCAAAGCATTGCTCCCATTGGTTGAGATAGTTTAATAGGGTTTAATTGTAGAGGTTTCGCACTTATACTTTCCATGATATTTCCTATAATATTTTCAATAAATATGCAAATAGTGTTCCTAAGCTTAAAATAACTAAATAATAACATAAATAACTATTTTTATCTATTTTTAAGGTAAGTGATTTTATAATCTTTAAATTATACTTTTCTAACTAAGGAACAACTATGTCTGGAATTAATGATATTGTAAATAGTTTTAATATTGGTTTCTTTCAGACAACTAATAATAATAAAAATCCAGTTGATTTAAATATTCCAAAAGATTCTGAATTCGCTGATTTTGAAGAGACTTTAAAAGTAGTAAGTTCTGAAGCCTATATACCCTCTCCTTCAGAATATGTACAGCTAGATGGATTTAGATTTGATGATAATAACAAGGCAATACCTACAAAGATCACTTTAGAGGGTGTTTTTGCTCAAGACTCTTTTTTAGATGAAGATGGAAATTGGGATGAAGAAGCAGAATATAAAGCTTATGCCCAAAAAGAGTTGGCTTATAAAAACGAGGTAATATCTGACTGGATGGAAGAGAGAGGCTATGATCTACAAAATAATGCAACTTTGATGAAAGCATTATTAGCTAAAGAAGATAATCAACTTTAGCTCTGTTTAACATTTGACATAAGTAGCGAAATCCATTTTGTAGTATCATTTGAATCAAAGGCAATTTTTAAAGTCATAGTAATAGGTACAGCTAAAAACATCCCTACTATTCCTAAAACCCAACCCCATAAAATCAAAGAGAAAAATATAACTAATGGAGAAAGTCCTAGCTCTTTTCCCATAAACTTTGGTTCAATAATATTGCTTATAAAAATATTTATCGTAAGATATAAAACTATTAATATCAAAGTTGTATTTAAATCTGTTGTTACAAAAGATAAAAGTATGGCAGGAATTGCTGCAATAATAGAACCCACAACTGGAATAAAGTTAAAAAGCATAGCTACCACACCCCAAAGAATAGGATAGTCAATATTAAAAAAGATCAAAGTAATTGCCACTAAAAAACCAGTTAAAAAACTAGTCGCTGTTTTTACTAAGAAATATTTTTGAATATTACTTGAAAAGAGATTGAAGTGTTCTATTTTATCTCCCTCTTTTCTAAAAATAAGTCTTAGTTTTTTTTCAAAAGATTTTGATTCTGCAAGTATAAATCCAATCCCAATGATAATAAGTAAGAATTTTGATAAAAAGGTACCAATACTTCCAATTAAATTTGTAGTAATACCAAAAAATGAGTTTAAATTTAGAGTATCTAGGATTGTTTTTTTATCAATTTCATAACCATATGACTCTCCAAAGGCAATAGTATCAACAATAGCTTTTTGCAGTTTTGTTTCATATATAGGAAGATTTGTTATAAAATCTTTTAATGAGATATTTACAATATATGCAAGCAGTAGTGAAATAAGTGTAAAAACCCCAAGAACAACTAGATAAGAGATAAGTTTAGGGATATGTTTTTGTTCTAATATGTTTAAAATAGTTGAGATTATAGATGAAATAAAGATTGCTAAAAATAACACAATTACTATTTCATTTGCTGCTTTAAGTCCTGCAATAATAATTACTAAACTAGCAAAATAAAAAAAATAGTTCCTTACTTTTTCCTCTTCCATTTTATCCCTTTATTTATGTAAAAGTTTATTATAACGGCTTTTATGTAAATAAGAAATAAGATTTTTCATGATATACTTTTTTATCTAATTTTAAGTGGAATTTATTTGAAAGGCTTTAATTATGAATGTAAATGCTTATGATGAACATGTAAATATAGTAAAAAATCTAAAGATGGCAGATAGTTTTTATGAAGTGAGAGAGCCTTATAAAGAGAGCTTTGAAGAGCTCTATAATAAAGCAAAAGAGGAAAAAGTATCTATCTCAAATGCAAAAGAGTTTTTAGACTCATTATCAAAAGAGGAGTTAAGTACACTTCAACACTACACTCTTCTTGCAGATGATATAAATGTAGACTCCTTAAGTGATGAGGGAGCTTATAATCTACTTTTACATCATTATGAAAAGTATGATTTTGATAATGATGGTTTAGTTTCAAATGGTATATCTAAAGGAATAGGCTTTATACCAGCAAATATGCCAAACTCTGATAAGGAGCTTTTGGTTGAATCTCTTAATGAACTTGATGAAAAAGATAGATTTTTATCAATGGCTATGATAATTCCTATGCCAATGTTAAAAGAGGAAAATGGAGAAATCATTCAATTGGGATATAAGCAACAGTTTGATTATGATTTTATGATGAGTCGAATAGATGGTATTTTAAATCCACCACCAGGAGCATATACAAGCCCTGAGTTAAAAGAAACTTTTAGACTTTTTAAAGAAGTTTTAGAAAAAAATCATGAAGAGAGTATTCAAAAAAAAGAAGAACTTAATGCAAATCTATCAAATCAAGCAAATATCTCTAAGGCTAAAATAAATAGTTAAACTATTTATTTTATTCTGTAGTCCAAGGTTCAGGAGTTCCTACTACCTTAAATACTTTGTTATTTACAGCATTGCAAACATCTTTTGCTAAGTTAATAAGTCCATTATATGCACCATAACTTACCTTTTTCTCTTGATTTACATCCACAAAAGCAACTTTTTTCTTAATAGCAGTATATAAACTTCTTCCACCTGCAAGTAAGATATCGATGTTATGTTCATCTATTAGTTTTGCTTGTTCTGTCCCTGGATCTGTAATAAGGATTTTTACATATTTAGCACAGATTTCTTTATCTTCTAAGGTTGCTTTTTTTACAGATGTTGCAACAACATCTATACCTATATCTTGAAGTGCTGAAGCTATTGACCAAGTTTTATTTCCACCTGTATTTAAAATAGCTTTTTTCCCTTCTAATATTTTTTTATAAGGGATTAGTGCTTCTTCAAGTTTTGCTTCTTCTTGGGCAATTACTTCTTTTGCTTTTTTTATAAGTTCTTCATTTCCAAAAGCATTTACTATACTCATTATTGCATTTGAAGTGTCACGTTTTCCATAAAAAGAGATACTTATATAGGGAATATTATATTTTTCTTGCATTTTTCTTGTTAAGCTTATAAGTGATTTTGCACAAACGATTACGTTAAGTTTTGCTCTGTGTGCCATTTGAATATTTTCAACTCTTCCATCACCTGCAAGTGTTGAGATTACTTTTATTCCAATTTTTTCTAAAATAGGAGTATATTGCCACATATCACCAGTAACGTTATACTCTCCAATTAGATTTATTCCAAAAGGATGGATAAGTTCTGGCTCTTTTGTTCCAATTAATTGGTGTAAAACTGACTCTCCACCAAGTCTTGAACCTAAGTTTTTACCACCTACAAAACCTGGAGAGTGAATGACAACCACAGGAATTTTATATTTTTTCTCCATTCTATTACATACATTATCCATATCATCACCAATCATTGCAGTGACACATGTCTCATATACAAAGATAGCTTTTGGATTTTTATTTTCAACAATGTAATCAATAGACTCTTCGAGTTTTTTATCTCCACCAAATATTACATCATTCGTATTTACATCTGTTGTATAACCACTAACTGTATTGTTATCTCCCTCATGAGAAGTTAAAGTAGCTCTTGTTTCCCAAGACGCTCCAATACAAGTTGCAGGGGAATGAACAAGATGAACCACATCTGCATAAGGGAAAAGTGCGATTTGTGACCCCTCAAATGCACACCCACCACTTGTTGCCCCTGGTTTTGGCTTATCACAAGATGATTTTTTCTCTTTATTATGTGAACAATCACTTTCGCTTAGTAACTCTTGAATTAATTTTTTATTTACCATTTTAGTTCCTTTGTTGTCTACTTTTTAATAAGTAGCAAAAACCTAAATGAGGATAATGGTCTTATCCTTATATCTGTTTATATCATTTGCAATATCTGTTCCTTTTAAAATAAAGGAATAGATTTTGCATAGATAATTTTATAATTATTTAAAGGATTTCAAATGATAGCTATACCATTAAGTAAAGAAGATTCAACAGTGATTTCAGATTTATATGGCAATGCCCCATATTTTGCCCTTCTTGATTTAAGTTCAGGAAACTTTAGTGTTGTAGAAAACAGAGGCTGTGGAAATGGAATAGATACTGCAAAGTGTGTAAAAGATTTAGGTGCTAGTAGGACTATCTTTTATCATATGGGTGAAGGTGTATTTAAAAACTTGGAAGAGAATAAAATAAAAGTTTATAGTGCTACAAAAGTTTTTCTTACTATAGAAGAGATATATAGAAACTTTATAAATGATGTTTCTAAACTTGTAACAAAATCAAATTGTGACACTTTATTAGATCCTGGAACATCATCTTGTTCTTGTGAGTGCGATAAAAATTAGTAGAGGTTTGAAAAATGTCTGTAATTATTACCGATGAATGTATCAATTGTGATGCTTGTGTTGATGAGTGTCCTGCAACTGCAATTGTAAGTGCAGATGAGGCGCCTATTGCTGATGCTGAATTTACATATGTAAAGCCTGAAAAGTGTATTGAGTGTGTGGATTGTTCAGTTCCTAAGTGTTTTGATGTATGTCCAACTCCTGGAGCAATTGCTTGGGATATGCCATATACACAAGAGTTTGATGAGTATTATCTTCAAAGAGATGAAGAGGGTATTTATAAAATCAGAGTTCACAAAAAAAATGGAATTTACTCACCTGCAAATCAACCTAGACCTTTTAGAGAAGTGATTGATATGCAAGATAGAATTGATTATAAGCCTTTAGAGTTTTAGTATGGAAAAAGATTTAGATTATTATTTATCATTAAACTATCCCTTTGAGTGTTACAGTGGAGAGCATGAAGTGGGAGATGCTTTTTTAGTAGAGTTTTTTGATTTTGATATAAAAGCTTCAAGTGAGGATTATGATGAGGCAGTTGAAATAGCTTACACATATTTAGAAGAACATATTAAAAGAGAATTAAAAGCAAATAGAGAAATTCCAAACCCAAATGAAGGAAGAAGATTTATGAAACATAGAGAAGCACTAGCTGCATATAAAAGTAAAGATTTTGAAAAAGCTCATGCTATTTGGCAAGAAGAAGCAAAACTAAAAAATGACCAAGCAATGGCAAATTTGGGTTTGATGTACTTAAAAGGTGAAGGTGTAGAAAAGGATTATTCTATTGCTAAAGATTGGTTTGAAAAAGCTAGTTCTTATGATAATGACTCTGCAAACTTTAACTTAGCACTTATGTATCAAACAAAAATAGGTGTTGAAGAAGATATGGAAAAAGCAAAAGATTTTTTTAGACGAGCGGTTAGAAAAAATCATACTCAAGCAGCCTTTAGATTAGCACTTATTTTACTTCAAGATAGACAAAATATCAATGGAGTAAAAGAGGGCTTTGATTGTATGTTAAAAGCTGCACAAAATGGCCATACAATGGCAACTATACAATTAACAGGTATAGATAAAGAGTTAGCAAGTGATGTTGAACTAAATGATCACTTTAGAGCTCAAACAATGGAAAAACAGCTAGAAATTATAAATGATACTTTGGATAGATTTATAAGACCAATTTTATTAAAAGATGGTGGAAATATTTTATTAATAGATTATGCAAATGAACCTGAAATCGAAGTAAGACTTGCTTATCAAGGTGCTTGTGTAGGATGTTCTATTGCAAGTACTGGAACTTATGAGATGATAAAAGGTACTTTAGAAAAAGTAATTGATCCAAGGGTTAGGATTTATATATTATGAAAATTGCATTTGCTTCAAAGGATAATATTCACATCAATCAACATTTTGGTTGGTGTAAAGAGTTTTATATTTATGAGATTAAAGATGATACTTTCTCTTTTATAAAATCAGTTGACTCTTCTATTGAAATAGAAGATGAAATTGAGAAATTAAATTACAAAATTGAGTGTTGTGAAGGTTGTGACATATTATATGTACAGCAAATCGGACCAAAAGCATCACTTATGGTAAAAGCTTCAAAAATATTTCCAATGCAATCAAGTAAAGAAGATGAAAAGATAGAAGATATTTTAAATAAATTAATTAAAATGAAAGAGAACCCTCCCATTTGGATGAGAAGGTTAATAGGCTAATAACATGTATTCAAATAAACCTATAGAAATCGCACCAAATATCTACTTTATTGGATCTTTTGATCCAGATATTAGAACTTTTGACATTATTATGAAAACAGCCAATGGCTCTTCATATAATGCATACTTAATCAAAACAGATGAAGGTGTGATTATTTTAGATACGGTTAAATTAGAATTTCAAGATGAGTTTTTTAAAAAAGTTGAGTCTTTATGTTCATATTCTGAGATTAAATATGTTATTTCTCACCATCTAGAACCAGACCATGCAGGTGCAATACCAGAACTTATGAATAGAGCACCCCAAGCAAAAGTTCTAATCTCTCCCCAAGCAACACCTATGCTAAAAGCAATCACAAGAAATGAAAACATAGATTTTGAAACTGTTTGGACAAATAAAAGTTTGACCTTAGGTGATAAAACAATTAAATTTCTTACAACGCCATATTTGCACTGGCCTGAGACTATGAGTTCATATGTAGTAGAAGATAAGTTACTATTTTCAGGGGATGTTTTTGGAAGTCATTATCACGATAGAAGACTATTCAATGACTTAGTAGGAGACTTTTTCTACTCTTTTAAATACTATTATGACCATATTATGAGACCATTTAAATCGTATGCTCTAAATGCAATCAAACTTTATGACAAACTTGAAATTGATATGATAGCAACACTTCATGGACCAATATTAAGAGAAAACCCAACCCAGTACATTGACTACTATAGAAAATGGAGTCAAGATAATTATAAAGATGTCTCTCATGGTAAAAAAATCATTTCGATTTTTTATCTAACAAGTTATAAAAACACTAAAGATATGGCAGAGGCTATATTTGAAGGTGCAGAAAGTGTTGATGGAATTGTCGCTAATGTTTATGATTTAGCTTCAATTGAAGAGTCAAATATGATAAATATACTTGAAGAGAGTCAAGGTGTCTTAATAGGAACTCCCACAATTAATGCAGATGCTCCAAAACCAGTTTGGGATTTACTCTCTTGTATGATGTTATTGGAAAAAAGAGGAAAAACTGGTGGTGCTTTTGGCTCTTATGGTTGGAGTGGCGAGGCTGTTGATATGATAATACATAGATTAAAATCACTAAACTTTAGAGTTCCACCAATGGAGTCTTTAAAAATAAAATTAATACCTACTACAGAAGAACTTGCCCAGTGTTATGAGTATGGAGTAGAGTTTGGTGAAATAGTAAATGGAAAAATGCTGGAAATGACTATGAACTAGGATGAATAAAATGGAGATGAGTATAAATAACTGACTAAAACTATTACTCATCTCCAATTTATTTGGAATAATTAAATAAAACTCTTCTTTTTAACACACTTTATACCTCAACAACAAATTTATATACTAATTTTTATTTATTATTTGACATAGGATTAGATTTATTGATATTATACTCATATTTTGAAACTGAGGGAAAATATTTGAATAGATTATTTGATAGAAATGATAACTTAGCCATACTAATAGCAGGTATTTTTGCAGTAATTATTGGTCTTGGTATCTCAAGGTTTGTTTTTACCTCTCTAATCCCAAATATGTTAGAAGATTTTTTAGATATTACCTTTGCAGGTATTTTAGCTTCACTAAATTTTGCAGGGTATTTAAGTGGTTCGATTCTCTCAATTTTTATAAAAGATATAAATCAAAAGGTAATACTTTTTCGAATAGGTATTTTTATTTGTATTATCAATACTTTTGTTTTAGGGATTACTACCAATGAAACTATTTGGATAATCTCAAGACTATTGGCTGGTTTTGGGGGAGCTATGGCTTTTGTTGTAGGTTCTGCTATTGTAATGACTAAGTTAAATATGGAGAGTAAAACTAAAGCTATGGGGATACACTTTTCTGGTATAGGGTTTTCCATCTTAACTACTGATTTGATTAATCGAGCTGTTTTACATTTTAGTAACTCTTGGCAAATCTCATGGATAGTTTTAGCTATTTTTGGGATTATTATCTCTATTTATTCTATGTATATTTTATCATTTGACAAAAAAGTTGACACAAAAATTGTAAAACACAAATTTGACAAATCAATTTTCACTTTTTTTGTAATTATTTTAATAATCGCCTATTTTACAGAAGGGGTAGGTTTTGTTGTTCAAGGTACATTTTTACCTGATATTATCAATACTTTGCCAGGACTTCAAGGGTATGGAAACCTAACTTGGACACTTGTTGGAATAGCTGGAATTCCTTCTTGTATTATTTGGTTAAGACTTGCTCACAAATATGGAAGTGTAAACATAATAATTATAGCTTTAGCCCTTCAAGCAGTTGGAATTTTAATACCAACTTTTACAAATAATATCTATCTAAATTTATTAAGTGGAGTTCTTTATGGTGGGACTTTTGTTGGATTAGTTGGTTTGTTTATGACTTTAGGTGGGCATTTGTCAAAAGGAAATCCAGTTGTACTAATGGGTGCACTTACTACTTCTTATGGAATTGGGCAAGTTATCGCACCGTTATATAGTGTGTATTTAATTGAGAAGTTTGGTAATTATGATTATGCTTTATATTTAACAGCATTTATTGTAGTTTCTGGGATTGTACTTTTACTGTTTGCAAAAAAGTTTCAAGCCCACAACCTTTAAGTTTATGATAGGTCACTAAGTGTTGATACTTTATAAACCACATCTTTAAGTTCATTTAACTTTTTTACTATATCTTTATTGCAGTGTTCATCTAGTTCAAATCTTGTCTCCATGAAATCATATATATTATCAATGTTTGAAAAAACTTCTTGCAATAACTGCTCTTTAATCTTCTCTTGAATATTACTCATTTTATCTCCTTAAGTTTAAAATCTAAGATTTTAGTTAAATCAAATCCACAAAATTTATTAGAACCAATTGCTATAAGAGGTCTTTTTATTAATATGGGATTAGAAAGCATAAGAGATAATATCTCATCTTCTGAGGTATTTTCTATATCTAGTTCTTTGTTCTTTACAATAGGAGCATTAGGGTTTATGCAATCTTTTATACTCTTTTTTCCAAAAAAATCTAGAAGTTGATTTTTTGAAAAGTTTGTCTTTAGTAAATTAGTACTAATAACATTAAAACCAAAATCAACTAATCTCTTTTTTTGTTTGGTGTTATTTACACACCCTGGTTTTTCGTAAAAAATTACTGGAATCATATTATCTCCTTATATAAGTACTCTATGCATTTTTTATTCCCAGAAATTTTATGGAACGCTATATGCATAAGGTACTTCATATAATTAAAAAGGAGATACTATGAGTTGTTCTTGTACATCAAGTAGTACGCAAGAGGAATTACAACAAGAGGTTATGGATAAGATTAACAATCATCCATGTTATTCTGAGGGTGCCCATCAACATTACGCGAGAATTCATGTTGCAGTTGCACCTGCTTGTAATATACAATGTAACTACTGTAATAGAAAATTTGATTGTTCAAATGAGAGTCGTCCTGGTGTAACTTCATCGAAATTAAGTCCTGAAGATGCAGTAAAAAAAGTTTTATATGTAGGTGGGGATATTCAACAGCTTTCAGTTGTAGGAATCGCAGGACCTGGAGATGCACTAGCAAATCCTAAAAAAACATTTGATACATTTAGAATGCTTCACGAAAAAGCACCTGATCAAAAATTATGTTTATCAACAAATGGACTAAGACTTCCTGATTATGTTGATGAAATGGTTAAATACAATGTTGATCACGTAACAGTTACTATTAATTCAGTTGATGAGACTGGTGAAATTGGAGCTAAAATTTACCCATGGGTACATTGGAATCATGAAAAAGTATTTGGAGCTGAGGGTGCAAAAATTCTTTTAGAACAACAACTAAAAGGTATCAAAATGCTTACTGAGCGAGGTATTTTGGTAAAAGCAAACTCTGTTTTAATTCCTGGTGTTAATGATAAAGAGTTAGTAAATGTAGCTAAAAAACTTAAAGAGTTAAATGTATTCTTACACAATATTATGCCACTTCTTTCTAAAGAAGAGTATGGAACACATTATGGTCTTACAGGACAAGCAAGTGCTACTGATCAAGAAGTAATGGCAGCACAAGAAGCATGTGGTATGGATATGAAACTAATGAGTCACTGTAGACAATGTCGTGCAGATGCTGTTGGACTTATTGGTGAAGATAGAGGAGAAGAGTTTACTCCTGATGTTTTCCAAAATATGTCTTGGGAAGAGTTACAAGAACAATATAACATGGAAGCAAGAGCTAAAAAACATGAAGTTATTGAAAACTGGAGAGCAGCACTTGATACTGCAAATGAAAGAATCAAAATAGAACAAGCTAGTAAACAAGAGTTAAGCTCTACTGGTGAGACTAAACTTGTAGCTGTTACAACAGCTGGTGAAGGAACAGTAAACTTACACTTTGGTAATGCTACAGAGTTCTTAATTTACGAAGTTGGTGATAAAGCTATCAAATTTGTAATGCATAGAAAAGTTGAAAATGCTTATTGTAAAGGTCCTGAAGATTGTGATGGTTCTTATCCAATTGAAGAGATTAAAAATACACTAAAAGATGTAGATATTCTTTTAACAGAAAAAATTGGTGGATGTCCTCAAGAAGAATTATCTCAAATCAACTTGATTTCTGATGACTCATATGCACTACAACCAATAGAAAAATCTGTATTTGCAGCAGCTCAAAAATATTTCTTTAGTGCTGAAGCAAAATCACAAAAAGAGTTAGGGTAAACCCTAGCTTTATTTGATGAACTCAAAAGTTATACTCCTAAAAGGAAATGGACCAATCTCTATAAATAGTGAGTTACTAGAACTTTATCCTGTAACTACTTGCCATGGAGCCATTGGTTTTCCTCTAAAATCATTAAGAGCAGATAAGATTTATATTGTTGATTCTATTGATGAGTTTTGGCAAATAGAAAAAACTATCAAAGAGAAACCTTGCTGCTTTTTATACTCCTATGAAAAACTTGAAAATGAAGATTTAAAAAAGATACATGCTGAGGAGATTTTAAGCATATAAATTTTTAGGGAATAGTTTTTGCATGTTTACTTATAATCCAACAAAAGGTAAATATTATGTTTCTTATTAATGATACTACTTTAAGAGATGGCGAACAAGCACCATATGTAGCATTTAATACACAAGAGAAACTTGATATTGCCCAAAAACTTTATGAAGCGGGCGCTGATGAACTTGAAGTTGGAATACCAGCAATGGGAAAGAAAGAGCAAGATGATCTAAAAGAGATATTAGCTTTAAATCTTCCTATTCAAATTATGAGTTGGAATAGAGCAACAATGTCTGACTTGGAAGCCTCTTTAGGGTGTGGCTTAAAAGCGGTTGATTTGTCTATTCCAGTTTCAGATATTCTAATCGATGTAAAATTCGGTGGAGATAAACAAAAAGTTTTAGCACAACTTGAAAAAGTTATTATTGAGGCTAAAAGAGAAGGGTTATTTGTTTGCATTGGGGGAGAAGATTCAAGTCGCGCGGATTTGGATTTTTTAAAAGAGATTTTAGCCTTAGGTAAAAGTCTTGGTGCAAATAGATTTAGATATTGCGATACGGTTGGAATATTAACACCAACAAAAACTTATCAAAATATAAGTGAACTTACAAAGTTAGATTTACTTGATATTGAGATGCATACCCACAATGATTTTGGTATGGCAACAGCAAATGCAATTTCTGGTTATGAAGCAGGAGCTAAAAGTGCTAATACAACAGTTATTGGATTGGGTGAACGCGCGGGGAATGCATCTTTTGAGCAAGTATTGATGACTTTGGCAAGACTTCTTGGAAAAAATACTCAAATAAAACCTGATAAATTAAAAGCACTTATTCAAACAGTAGGATTAGCTTCAAATAGAAGAATTGATACTAATTTACCTATTGTAGGAGAGTATATTTTTTCACATGAGTCAGGTATTCATGTAAATGGTATGATGAAATCAAAAAGTGCCTATGAACCATTTACTCCTATGGATGTTGGGCTAGAGAGATGTTTCCCTATTGGAAAACATTCAGGAACATCAACACTACTTTTTCATCTACAAGCATTGGGAATAACTCCAACAAAAGAGAGTTTACAAAAAATATTGCCAATAGTAAGAGAGATTGTGACAAGTAGAAAGAAAGTGTTAGATATAAAAGAATTGGAAGAGTTATACTTATGTTCGTTGGATATTTAAGAAATAGTTTCGAAGAAGAGCTTTCTGCAATAATAGAAAGTGATAAGCTTTTTGACCTAGAGTTATTAAAGCAGACCTATGAAGTATATCCTGAATACTGTTTTGCTGCTTATGATGAGGGTAAAATAGTTGGAGTAATTAGTGCTTATGCTTTTAGTAAACATATTTTTATAAATGTAATAAATGTCTTGGATGAACATAAAGAAGTTCTAACAAGACTTATAAAACTTTTAGTTCAAAATGTCTCAAGTATGAATATTTATGTTTTAGTTGAAGATAAATTAAACTCATATTTCACAGCATTTAAGTTTCAAGAGCATTCAAAGTTTTTGAGATATATGCATAGTGGAGAGGCTGTTGCATTTAATTTTTCAAACTCAACTGCAAAACAAGTAAGCGGTGAAAATTATGTGGAGATATCTAAAGAGATAGATAAAAAAGTATTTTGGGATGATAGAGAAGAGTATATAAAAAAAGATTGTGTTTTTTCAAACTCTTTAAAGCTCTCTACTACAAGTGGTTTTATGCACTCTTATGTTGTAAATAAAAGATATATAAGAATCTCACCTTGGCTTATGCAAAATGAATCTTACTTAGATGCTGAAAAGCTTTTAAGAGGAGTTTTGTATTATCGAGGGTTAAAGAAAATCTTTGCTTTTATACCAAAAGATATAAAAGAGATAAGTGAACTCTATGAGAGTTACAAATTTAAAAAAGATGCAAATTTTACTTTGCTTTATTTAGGTGAAAAACCTGAAATAAAGTTAGAGAATTTATATGCAATTTAGAAAAAGTACGACTCGTCGTACTCTTTAGGATTTCTCAAAGAGAGTGCAAGCACAAGGCTTCTTTAAAGGTGGCTTTGCCATCTTGTAAAAAGAAGTAGAAAATGAAAGGTTCCCTTTTAAATTGGGAACAAATTTAAAAGGAGAATATTATGGCAGATTTAACACCTGAACAAAAAGAGAAGAAAAAAGAGTTAGCAAAATACAAAAGAAAAGTTGTAGAAAAAGCTGGCGTTATGCATGATATTGTTGAAGATACAATCTGGACTGACTATGTGAAGTTGCCTCAACTTAGTGAAGAGATAGGCTTAGCTATGAAAGATGTTGAAAGCTTTCTAGACGAACATCCTTATTTAAGATAAAATACTATGGAAGATTTAAAATATAAAATTATTTGTGAATGTGGAGAGAAAACAGTTCTTGATGCAGTAAAAATATTTGAAACTACAGATCTTCCATATAAGAAAGCTAAAAAGTTAGTTACAGGATGTAATAAAACTTGTTGTAGAAAACCTCTTATGGCATTGTTTAATATGGTCGACTTTGGATTTGTTGATTATGAAGAAGTATCATTTTTAATAGATGCTATGAATGATAGATTAAAGGGACAAAATGAGAAGTAAAATTGAAGATTTTGTTAGATGGGTTCATACAAACGGATTAAGCGCTTTCATTTCCACTCATATTGATGATATAAACGGCATGACTCATTTGGATTTATCAAAAAAGAAAATCCGAGAAATCCCCGAATCCTTTTCTGTGTTGGAAAATCTAACAGTTTTAAAGCTATCAAATAATAGATTAACGAAGTTACCCAATTGCATAGGAGACTTTAAATATCTAAAAAACCTACAATGTGAAAATAATTTACTTACAGAACTTCCAAGTAGTATTGGAAACTTATCTAAACTAATGATTTTAAATCTAAATGGGAACAGACTAGAGTATCTTCCAAAAGAGTTATATGACTTGAAAAGTCTTACAAGACTTACATTAGCTGCAAACAAGATAAAAGAGTTGGATAAGGATTTAGAAAAGCTAAATAAGCTTTTATACTTCTCTTTAGATACTAATGAGTTAGATGAACTTCCTGATAGTTTTTCTAAGATGAAGTCTTTATATTATTTAGATGTTTCCTTTAACAACTTAACTAAATTACCCAACTCTATTTCTCAAATAGAAGAGCTACAAACACTACTTTTAGAGGGAAATCAAATAGATGATTTACCATCTTTAGAATCTCATGATATGCTGATAAAACTTGATTTAAGTGAAAATTCCTTGAAGTCATTGGACTTTAATGTTAGTAAATTAGAAGATTTGAAAATTCTTATTTTGGATAATAACTTTTTAACAACACTACCTGATGAGGTGTGTGAATTAAGCAATTTAAACAATTTGAGTATAAGCTCAAATTCCCTAATAAGACTTCCAGAAAATATTGGAGAGCTTCAAAACCTAGAAGAGTTGGATTTAGAAGATAACAATATTAAAAGATTGCCAGAGAGTTTTACAAAGCTAAAAAAGCTAAAAAACCTATATTTAGCTGATAATAATGGAGTAGAAAAGCCTGAGGGAATGGAATTTGAATATTGTGACTTATAAGAAAGCAATTTAAAGGAGTTTAGTATGCTTGATTTAGAACTTATGGAAAAAGAGGTTTTAGCTCTTTTAGTAAAACATGCAAATAATGAAGATATAAAAACTACCCTAGCTCCTCTTATAGCAAAAACTTCTATCGAGATGGGACATCTTTATTCTGACTTGGGATTACCAAGCAGAGCAGAGATGGGAAAACTTATGAGTGCAAACTTCTCAACACTAGCAAAAATGAAACCTGATGATGTTAGATGGAAAAAGTATCTATATGACTGTATAGGAAAAACTGCACCTGCGTGTGCAAAGTGTACGGATATCTCAAACTGTTTTAACTGCTCATTAGCTTCATAATTTAGGGTAAACTATTTTTAGTTTACTCCATAAACTTATTATATAAATCTTTGTTTTTAGAGTATATTTTATATAAAACACCCTCATAACTAAACTCTAAATAGTTAGCATGAAGCCATAATCTATGGCAACCACTTACCTCTTTTCTTTTTTCTTCATCTAACATTCTATCTAAATAAGCATCAGCAAATTCATCCTCAACGCCATAAATAGGATCACCTAATATGGCATGACCTATAGAATAAAGATGTACTCTTATTTGATGTTGTCTTCCTGTTACTGGTATGGCCTCTACAAGTGTTAAATCTTTTTTTTCATTATATTGTAAGGGATTAACTATGGTTTTTGATTTCTTTCCTTCTAACCCTGCTTCCATTCTCACCCCTATATTTTTACCCTCTTTTTGAATAGAAGTATCAATAGTAACAGACTCTTTTAACTCACCTTTTATTATGGCTAAGTAAGATTTTTTGTATTTTTTCTCTTCAAACATTAATTTTAGCTTAGATTCTATATCTCTATCTTTTGCACACATAATTAATCCAGAGGTTTCTGCATCAATTCTATGTACTAAGTTGGCATCAGGCCCGAAATGATAGCGCACTTCGTCCAATAAACAGTATTCTGTATTCTTGCTAATTGGATGAACAACAATTCCAGAAGGTTTCTCAAAAATAGCAAAGAATTTGCTTTGAAATAGTGGTTTTAAGCCTCTTGTATGACCTTCAAATTGTGCCATGTAAATTAAGTCTGAATCTATAATATCACCATATTTTAAAGTATTGAAAGTTTCATCAAAAACTCTTCCTTTACTAATAGACTTTTGCGCTGTAGACGTCTTTATCTTTAGATTTTTGACTAAATGCACTTGGATTTTTTCTCCAGAGAGTGCGGGGTATTCTTTTAATATGAACGGCAAAACTATATCCTTAAATTAAGTAAAAATTAACCAAAAATTAATAAGATTCTTTGACTAAAGTAGATAACATATCATATTAAAAAAAATCGAAATTTATGATAAAAATACAAAAAATTTAAAAAGTGCTACAAGGAATTTATGAATGGTTGAAAGATACGCAAGAGAAGAGATGAGCTCAAAGTGGACTCAACATGCAAGATATGCTGCATGGCTTGAGGTAGAAAAAGCAGCAGTGAAAGCCTGGAATAAAATTGGGCTTATTCCAGATGCTGATTGTGAAAAAATAGTTAAAAATGCTACGTTTTCTGTTGAGAGAATAGAAGAAATCGAAGCTGTTACAAAACATGATTTAATCGCATTTAATACAAGTGTATCTGAATCACTTGGGGAAGAATCAAGATGGTTCCATTATGGTATGACTTCATCAGATGCTGTTGATACTGGTGTTGCAATTCAAATGAGAGACTCTTTAGAAATCATCATTGAAGATGTAAAGATGTTAATGGAATCTATTGAAAAAAGAGCCCAAGAGCATAAATTTACTTTGATGGTAGGAAGAAGTCATGGTATTCATGGGGAGCCTATTACATTTGGTTTGACTTTAGCTGTTTGGTATGATGAAGTGAGCCGTCATCTTAAAAATCTTGAAGAGACTATGGAAGTTATCTCTGTGGGTCAAATCTCTGGAGCTATGGGTAACTTTGCCCACGCACCACTTGAGCTTGAAGAGTATGCAATGGCAGAGCTTGGACTTAAGCCTGAGCCTTGTTCAAATCAAGTAATTCACAGAGACAGATATGCAAGACTTGCAACTTCACTTGCGCTACTTGCAAGTTCTGTTGAAAAGTTTGCAGTACAAGTAAGACACTTACAAAGAACAGAAGTATATGAGGCTGAAGAGTATTTTGCAAAAGGGCAAAAAGGAAGTTCAGCTATGCCACATAAAAGAAATCCAATTTTAACAGAAAATATCACAGGACTAGCACGTATGATTAGATCATATGCAACTCCTGCTATGGAAAATGTAGCATTATGGCACGAAAGAGATATTTCACACTCTTCAACTGAGAGATTTTGGTTGCCAGATGCTTTTATTACAAGTGATTTTATGTTACATAGAATGAACAACGTAATTGCTAACTTAACAGTTATGCCAGAAAACATGATGAAAAATCTAAATCAAACTGGTGGATTAGTATTTTCACAAAGAGTATTATTAGAACTTCCAAAAGCTGGAGTTTCTAGAGAAGATGCTTATAGAATAGTTCAAAGAAACGCAATGAAAGTTTGGGAAGAGATACAACAAGGTAAATCAACTACAAATGAAAAAGGCGAATCTTTATATTTACAATATTTATTAGGGGATGAGGAGTTAAGAAACTCTTTATCAGAAGAGCAAATAAGAGAGTGTTTTAATTTTGACTACTACACTAAAAATGTAGATGCAATTTTTAAAAGAGTTTTTAAATAATAAAATAAAATCTATTTAAAGGTAAGATGATGGCTTTAATGATTCAGAAAAGAAATGGTAGAAAAGAGGTTTTAGATATAACTAAAATCCAAAAGATGACAATTGCAGCAACACAAGACTTAGAGGGTGTTTCTCAAAGTGAGTTAGAACTTGATTCACAAATAAAGTTTATTGATGGAATGAGTTCATCTGATATTCAAGATGCCCTATTAAAAACAGCAATTGAAAAAATCGATATTGATGTTCCAAATTGGACTTTTGTTGCAGCAAGACTGTTTATATTCAATCTATATCACAGAGTTGGAAGAACAACAAATAGCGTAAAAGGTGAAGCTTACTCACATATGAGCAATTATATAAAAGTTGCACAAGAAGCTGGAAGAATGATTCCAGGATTAGAGAGTGGATATGATTTAGATGATTTAGATAGTTATTTAAAGCCAGAAAGAGATTTACAATTTAATTACCTTGGTATTAAAACATTATATGATAGATACTTAATCAAAGATAGAAATTCTGAGCCAATAGAGTTACCACAACATATGTTTATGGGTATTGCTATGTTCTTGGCACAAAACGAAGATAATAAACAAGCAAGAGCAAAAGAGTTCTATGATGTTGTTTCTAAATTTGAAGTTATGTTAGCAACTCCAACACTAAGTAATGCAAGAACAAATAGACACCAACTATCATCTTGTTATATTGGATCAAGCCCAGATAACATCGAAGGTATTTTTGATGGTTATAAAGAGATGGCACTACTATCTAAGTTTGGTGGTGGTATTGGTTGGGATTGGAATCAAATTAGAGCCTTAGGTGGAGCTATTGATGGTCACAAAAGTGCTGCTGGTGGAACTGTTCCATTTTTAAAAATCACAAATGATATTGCAATCGCTGTTGACCAATTAGGTACTAGAAAAGGTGCAATTGCAGTTTATTTAGAGCCTTGGCATATGGATATCTCTGATTTTCTTGACTTAAAGAAAAACTCAGGGGAAGAGAGACGAAGAGCTCATGATTTATTCCCAGCACTTTGGATTTCAGATATTTTTATGCAAAGAATCATGGAAGACTCACACTGGACACTATTTGATCCAAATGATGTAAAAGATTTAAGTGAACTTCATGGGGAAGCATTTGAAAAAAGATATATAGAGTATGAACATGATGATTCTATTGTAAAAGAGAGAATCAAAGCAAAAGATTTATGGAAGAAGATTTTAACTTCATATTTTGAATCTGGTTCTCCATTTTTATGTTTCAAAGATAATGCAAACAGAGCAAATCCAAATGGACACGTTGGACATATCAGAAGCTCAAATCTTTGTACAGAGATATTCCAAAATACAAACCCAAATAGATATAAGATAAAATTAGAGTTTGAAGATGGTGTAATAGAAGTACATGATGAAGATGATACTATTAAAGTGGATTCTGGAATAGTTAAAAAAGCAAATAAAGTAACAGCCCTAGACTCTATTGGTGGTAAAAAAATCTTTATAGTTGAAAAAGAGAAAACTGATGGTGATACAGCAGTTTGTAACTTGGCTTCTGTTAACTTAAGTAAAATCCATACAAAAGAGGATATTGAAAGAGTTGTTCCAACAGCCGTTAGAATGTTAGATAATGTTATTGATTTAAACTTCTATCCTCTAAGAAAAGTAAAAGCTACAAACCTAAAATCAAGAAGTATTGGTCTTGGTGTTATGGGTGAATCTCAAATGCTAGCAGAAGAGAAGCTTGCATGGGGAAGTTCAGACCACTTGAAAAAGATTGATAAAGTTATGGAAGCAATTTCATACAATGTAATCAAATCAAGTTCTGAATTAGCAGTTGAAAAAGGTATATACCCTACTTTTGAAGGTTCAAACTGGTCAAAAGGTATTATGCCACATGACCATGCACCACAAGCTGTAAATGCTTTAGTAGATAAAGACTTATTTGATGCTGGTTATGATTGGGATGCACTTAGAGAACAAGTTAAAAAAGATGGTATGAGAAATGGATACTTAATGGCTATCGCTCCTACTTCATCTATTTCTATTTTAGTTGGAACTACACAAGCAATCGAACCTGTTTATAAAAGAAAATGGTATGAAGAGAACTTATCAGGACTTATTCCTGTTGTTGTTCCAAAATTAAGTCCTGAAACATGGTCTTATTATACACCAGCTTATGATGTGGACCAATTGGATATAATCAAAGCTGCAGCAGTAAGACAAAAATGGATTGACCAAGGACAAAGTACAAATATCTTTATGTCTTTAGATAAAGCAAGTGGTAAATATATGCACCAAATTTATACTTTAGCTTGGCAATTAGGTCTAAAATCAACTTATTACCTAAGAAGTCAATCACCAGAAGCTGCAAATGATGTGGAAGATAGAAGTATGGAGTGTTCAGGTTGTCAATAAGATAATCTGATTTCCCATAAGAAGAAAAATAATATAAGGCAAAACAGTGGCAAGAAAAACTATATACAATCCAGAATCAAAAGAGAGTTTAAACGATAGAAGAATTTTTGGTGGAAATCCAGATGGTATGATAAATTTCACTAGAATGAAATACCAATGGGCAATAAACCTGTGGGATACTATGGAAGCTAATACTTGGTTTCCAAGAGAAGTACAAATGACAGGTGATGCAAAGGATTATAAATACCTAACTGCACCAGAAAAAAGAATGTATGACTTAGTTTTATCTCAGCTTATTTTTATGGATTCGCTACAGACAAATAACTTAATGGATAATATTAACCCTTATATAACAGTTCCAGAAATCAATGCTTGTCTTTCAAGACAATCATATGAAGAAGCAAATCACTCAAAATCATATGCAGTTATGGTTGAGTCAATTTCTGATAATACAGATGAGATTTATGACAAATGGAAAACTGATACTCAATTAAGAGAAAAAAACAACTACATAGCGGCTGTTTACGATAACTTATCTGATGATATTACAGATGAAAAAATGGTTTTAGCAATGTTTGCCAACCAAATCTTAGAAGGGCTATACTTCTATGCAGGTTTTGCAGCAATGTATGCCCTAGGAAAATCAGGGAAGATGTTAGGAAGTTCTCAAATGATAAAATTCATCCAAAGGGATGAAGTAACACACCTACTACTTTTCCAAAATATGATTAACTCTACAAGAAAAGAGAGACCTGAACTATTTACTCCTGAGTTAGAACAAACTGTAAGAGGAATGTTCAGAAAAGCAGTTGATTTAGAAGCTTCTTGGGGGTCATATATTACGCAAGGTCAAATCCTAGGTTTTACAGATGGAATCATCAGACAATATATTGAGTATCTAGCAGATAAAAGATTAGATGCAGTAGGATATAAACCAGAATATAACGTAAAACATCCAATACCATGGGTAGATGGATATGCAAGTTTTAATGACCAAAGAACGAATTTCTTCGAAGGAAACGTAGTTAACTACAGTAAAGGTTCAATCGACTTCGACGATTTTTAATAGGTCTTTTAGACCAATCTCTGCGTTGGAGGAGTTTTTTAACTCAGTCACCTACTACTTGTAGGCTCCTTCGCCAAAAAACTCCCCCGCCTTGACCTTGACTAAAATACCTATTAAAAAGGATTTAGATGTTTATCAATCAAATTTCTTCAAATAAAAAAGATAATAAAAAAAAGTTACCATGGGTTTTAATATCATTTGGATTATTTGCATTATTCTGTATTGTTAGCATATTTGGATATTACAAGATTATATTTTGGAATTTTACTATTACATCAGATACAGAAAGTTTTGGACAGTTTGGAGACTTTATTGGTGGTACATTAAATCCAATATTAGCATTTTTAAGTTTCATGGCATTACTTTATACTATCAAAATTCAAACAGATGAATTGAAACTTTCAAGAGAAGAATTAGAAGCAACTAGGGAGGAATTAAAAGGTTCTAGAATTGCACAACAAGAGCAGAGTGAATCTTTAAAACTTCAAAATAAAGCTACAGAATTACAAATTTTTGAAAATACTTTTTTTAAATTACTTGACCTTTTTATTGAGAATAAGAATAATTTTTCAGTTAAACCTTCTATAGGAAAAACTTCTTATTCTTTAGAAGCAATTAAATTACTTTTAGGTTGGTATAAAAGCTACAATAGTTATGATGAGTTTAATAATAATCATGAAAAAAATACTGGTGTGTATTTTGGGCAAATATATCAAATATTAAAATTTATTGATAATAGTAATATTGAAAATAAACAAAGATATGTAGGTATTTTTCGAGCCCAATTTATGAAAGATGAATTAGAATTCTTATTTTATCATTGTTTAGGAAGTATTGGTAAAAGAAGATTTAAAAAACAAGTTGAAGAGTATGAATTTTTTGAGCATATTTCATTTAATGGAAATATTGGAAAAGAGTTATTAAAATATAATATTAAGGCTTTTGGAAAGAATGAAATAATATTAGAAATATACAATAAATTAAAAAATAAAAGCCAAAACACCAAAGAAATCCCAGCCTTTGTCAAAGCCGAGTAGTTTTAAATTTTTTTCGGAAAAAGTCGAGGACTGTCTGAGTGAAAAAGAGTGATAAACTCACTCTTTTTTGCGAGTTCCGCAGACTAGAAAACAAATTTGAAACTGGGAGGGAAGCTTTGCCTTTGACAACTCGGCTGGTGGCTTTTTGCCTTACTTTTTAACACTAAAAAGTAAGAAAGCGAAGAACTTGTTCTTCAAGAGAATATTTAAAGCCCAAACTTAAACCCCTTTAGTTAAAATATTCCATACAATTTATCAAATATAAGAGGCAAGAATGTTCACAGAACTAATAAGACCAAGATTTTTAGAAACAGATGCTTTAGGGCATATAAACAATAACACTTATGGAGTATGGTTTGAATCTGCTCGTGACCCAATTTTCCATATCTTTATGCCAAAGGTTGATGTAAAGAAGTGGAATCTTGTGATGGCTCATAGCTCTTTTGATTTTCTAAAAGAGGTATTTTGGGGTAAGGAAGTGATTGTTAAGACAGGGATTTCTAAGATAGGTAACTCTTCCCTTGAACTATGTCATGCCGTTTATCAAGAAGGTAAGCTATGTACTACTGGAAAGTGCGTGCTTATTCATTATAACTTTGAGACAAAAGAGTCTATTCGTATTCCTGATAATATAAGAGAAGAGTTAGAAAAAGATCTATTTACAATATCGTGGTTTACTTCTTTAAATGAGTTAGAAGAGTATATAAAAAGTAGCAAAAACTAAATATTATTTTTGCTACTAAAATAGTTATTCAAATATAAACGGTATCACAGAGGCTATAAGTAGTATCGCCATGATGATATTGAATTTTCTTACATGACTTTCATCTTTTATAAATCTTTTCAAAGCAACCCCTCCAATAGCCCATGTATTGGTTGAAAGCATTCCTGATAGTAAAAAAATAAGAGATATAATTAATACTTGTGTAATACTATCCTCTTTGGAGCTTACAAAAATAGATATAGAAGTAAGTGACATAATCCAACCTTTTGGATTAACCCATTGAAATAGTGCTGCTTGTATAAAACTAAAAGGTTTACTTTTTTCTTTTATATTCATACTTCCTTTGCTAGTTGCTATTTTATATGCCATCCAAAAAAGATAAGCTATTCCTACAACTTTGAGTACTTTTAAAACTACTGGAAACTTTTCAAATATAATTCCAAAGCCTAGTCCCACAAGTAAAACCATCAAAGAAAAACCTAATGTCACACCAAGTATATGTGGAATAGTCCTTTTATATCCAAATGTTAGTCCAGAAGATAAAAGCATAATATTATTTGGTCCTGGAGTCATAGTACTACTTACAGTAAATGTTGCAATAGAAAGTAGCATGGTAAAGGCATAAAACTCTTCCATTAGAACTCCTTTTAAATTTAGTGAGGTAATTATATCTGTTAAAATTTTTTTACTCTATACATATATTGATATAAAAATTATCTATTCTTGCTAAAAGATATCTCTATAATATGATATAATTTTTCATGATAAAAATAAACCACTTAGATCATCTTGTATTAACTGTTAAAGATATAAATAAAACTGTTGAGTTCTATACTCAAATATTAGGCATGGAAAAAGAGATTTTCAAAGGCTCTCGTATTGCTTTAAAGTATGGTAACCAGAAGATTAATCTTCATGAACTAGGAAATGAATTTGAACCAAAAGCTTACAATGTAAAAGAAGGAAGTGCAGATTTGTGTTTTATTGTAGATACAAAAATTGAAGATGTAAAAGAGTTTTTAGAATCACAAGGTATAGAAATCATAGAAGGAATAGTTCCAAGAACTGGTGCAATTAGCAATATAAAATCTATTTATATAAGAGACCCTGATATGAATTTAGTGGAGTTATCAAACTATTAGTTAACTTTTATCCTCTGTCTTCAAATAAATAATAAATATTCCATAGTAATGATAAAATTATATTTATATTACTTTTTTAAAATATTTAAATTGTATTAATATTCATTATGCTACTATGCAAAGAAATTTTATGCTATTTAATACATAAAGTAGGAGTAATAATGAAAAATAAGTTTAAATTTGTAGGACAAATAACAATAATATTATCTATTGTTTTTTCTTTTCAGGCCTGTTCTTTAAAGGTTCCTTTAAAATCTGTTGAGAAATCTGAAAATACATATGTACCAACTCTAGAAGAAAAAGAGATTACAGAAATAAGTTTTATAGATGGACTAGGAGATAGTCCTCAAATAGTTACTGGTATATTTGAAAAAGCAATATTTTTGGAAAATGACAAAAAAAGTATTGAAGCGTATTCTTTCATATCAAATGCAATAAAAAAAGAGTTTTTAGCAAGAAAACTACCTGTAAAGTTTGTTGAAACATCAAACGAATCATTGGTTTTAAAGAAGTTTGAAATTTTTACACATAGAAGCACTGGATTTTCACCAATTGTTACAATATCTATGTTAAAAGTTACTGTAAATATTGGTAGTGAGGAAAAAATATTTACATCAGTTATAAAAAGAGGAAAAGTGCCAATATGGTCACCTGATGAATTAAATGACCCTTGTTTTAATGAACCTATTATGCTTATGGTAAAAGAAATTGTTGCAAAAATTAATAAAGCTTATTTCAATTATAAATTAAGTGATGAAAAAGTTGCAGAAATAATAAATAAAATAGAAAATGAAATAACAACAAAAGATAACCTAAACTATATTAATATGTATGAATTAGGTTTCTCAAACAATAAAAAAGCTCTTGATACTGTAAAGCTTTATAATAGTAGTACTGATGAATATTTAAGATTATCATCTATTGCAGTAGTAGGTTTATTAGGAGGAGAAAAAGAGTTCTCATACTTAACAAATATTTATAGAAATGCAAAACTTTGGCAAGATAGAGCAATGGCCTTGAAGTCAATTGCTGATATAGGAACAAAAGAGACTAGAGAGTTTATTGATAGGGAGTATAATCTTTGGCAAACTCAAGATACAAAAGAAGGTAAGTGGAATAGTATGATTTTAAAACTATATGAAAAAAATTGATTTTTCATATAGTTTTAAATATGAATTTAGTGGAGTTATCTAACTATTAGTTAACTTTTTCATCAAGAAAGAGTTTTATTAGAAGTAGCGTTAAGACAAAGAACAATGAATTTAATATAAGATAGAGACTATCTAGAAGTTCTGATGTTGTTAAACTATCTGTTTGATATTGAAAATTAATCAAATCAACTATTCCCATAGAAACAAAATATGAAAAAAGTATAGCAATGGTTAATTTAAAAGCTTTTATAGTATTTACAGTTAACATATAAGTATCCTAAAAAGTATTTATATATTATTTTAGGATAAAGACGTCACATATTACGTCACAAAAAAGCTAAATTTTAAAATTTAGTCTCATCGTGATAAAACTCATTTACACCATTAAAGCCCTCTAAGAAGTAAAGAAAAAATGCTACATCATCAATTTCACTTAAGCTTATTTTTCCTTTGAGACTTGGCATGGTGTTAAAATGTTTTACAACCCCTTCAAGACAGATTGTTTTTGCTTTATTTGGATAATAAAGATAATCTTTTACAAAATCACTTGCTTCTATAATCTGAAACTCAATATCATTTATACTACCTATTTGACTCTTTAGTCTAAAGGATATTTCATTGCCTGTTGGGGCTTTTAGATTTAGAAGTTTGTTATCTTCCTCAATAAAGTTTTTCATCAAAAGTGCTATATCCATGTATTTCACATGGCATTCAGTACATTTTTGCTCAAAAACTTTTTCACCTTTTGAATACTTTTGTTTATCAAATTGTTCGGGTAAGGCGTAAATGAAACTAAAAATTATACAAAAGAGAGCTAAAAATCGCATATGTACTCCTTCTTGTTTTATCAATACTAAAATTGTACGTAAATTAAATAAAAATATAATTACAAAAAAAATGTTAAATATTTCATATAAGAAATATTTTATTTCTTTTTACAATTTATTATTTTTTGTTGAAAAATATAATTTTTTTAGATACAATTGATAGATTTCATCAAAGAGAGATAAATGAGTGCAATTAAACAGATTATTTTTTTAACATTTCTTTTAATAGCCGTAATGGTTGGTTGTGTATATACATACATTAATCAATATGGAATCCAAACAGATACTACAATAACTACCCCTTCTCAAGAAGAGACAAAAAATACAGAACCTATAGAAGAAAAAGTAACCAAAGAAATAACCAAAAATGAAGAAGTTATTGAAAAGGTTGAAGAAAAAGAAAATGAAAATATCGAGAAAAAAATAGAAGAAACTAAAGAGATTGATAAACCTAAAGAAAAAGAAGTAATAGAAGAAATAATAGAAAAACAAAAGGAAGAACCAGCTCTTTTAGAAAAGATACCACAAGAACAGAAGATAGAAGAGTTATCTAAAAAGATTCAACCTAAAAAACTACAAAACAATAAAACTCAAGAAGAGATAGATAATATTCTTTCTAAAGAGAAGATATTTTTCAAAAGATTAGGTACAGATATTACAGAAAAAAGTTACAAAGTTGTTCAAGATATAGCAGGTATTTTATTAAGAAATCCAGATGTAAAAGTAGAAATAGGTGGACATACTGATGCTAAAGGTGAAGAGGATGTCAATGAATGGATTTCCCTACAAAGAGCAAAAAGCGTAAGAAAAGAGTTAGTTAAGCTTGGAGTTTCAAAGGATAGAGTTACTGCAAAAGGTTATGGTGAAACAAGACCTTTGGTACCTAATGATAAAAATGGTTACTCTTTTGAAAATAGAAGAGTAGAATTTAAAATAATTGAGGAATAAGTATGTTGATGATTGCTTCTAAAATAGTTTTTTGGTTACTTGCTGTGTCTATACTCTCTATGTATATTGGATTTTTAATTGGAAAAGTAAGATATAAGAAAAAGCCAGTAAGTTATGAAATCAACCCAATTTTGCGAAAACCTGGAAATATTTACAATAAACCTTTTATTTTAGGAAATCCAAGACCTACAGGAAAAGATGACTTAAAAGAGATAGAGGGTATTGATAAAGAGATGGAAGTCAAGTTAAACGCACTTGGAATTTTCCATATTGAGCAAATAGCAAAATGGAGTGAGAAAAACATAGATTGGATAGAAGAGTATTTTTCTATTGATAATCGAGTAATCGAAGAAGAGTGGGTTGAAAAAGCTAAAGTAATCACAAAAAGATAGAACTTATTTTTCTATCTTTTCCTCTAAAAGATTTTTAACACAACACTCAATCATATCAAAAACTTTATCAAAGCCTTCAAAGCCATCAAAAAAATATGGGTCAGGAACATCTTCTCCCTCATATCCATAATCTCCAATAAGAAGTGGATTCTTACATCCTAACTCTTTTAGTGAAGCTATATTTTTTGAATCAAGCCCTACTATTAAATCAAACTTTTTAAAATCATCTTTGCAAACTTGTCTTGCTTTATAGTTTGAGATATCAAGTCCTCTTATTTTGGCTATCTTTTGAGAATCAGGACATGGAGCATCACCTATGTGCCAAGAACCTGTTCCACAAGAGTCTACTTCTATAGAGTAACCTTTTTCTTTGGCATAATCTCTAGCTATTGCTTCTGCAAGTGGTGACCTGCATATATTTCCTAAACAAACAAATAAAATTTTCATACTATTTTATACCCACATCTAAATATTTTCTCATAAGTTTTATCTCTTTTAAATCTATTGTCTTTGAGATAAGCTCTTGGCTATCATCTATTGTCATATCTCCAAAGGGAGTTATAATAGAGGAACTTTTTGCACAAGACTCATCTGAACTGTCACTTGCAATAACAAAACACTGATTTGCAACAGCTAAGGCTCTTGATAAAGTCTCATAATTATCTTTTCTTTTTGCTCCCCACATAGCAGGAATCAAAATAATATCAGCACCTTTTAGTTTTTGCCAATAATCTAAAAACCTTAATTCAAAACAGATTAATACTCCAATTTTAAGTCCATCTACTTCAAAAAGTTTTATATCCTCTTCTCTACCACTTTCAAAATATTTATTTTCGTCATTTAGTGTAAAGAGTTTTATTTTTGATTGTTTATGTATGATTTTACCTTTATGAAAAATATAAAAGGTATTGAAGTAATCTTCACACTCTTTATTCGTCATAGTTAAACTAATAGTTCGCTCTTTTGATAGCTCTGTAAGCTTTTCTATAGCTGTTTTAGTAAACTTTCCAGCTTCTATTATTCTTCCATAGGCATAACCTGTTAAGCATAATTCAGGTGCTAAGATAAATGACTCTTTTGGAGTTTGTAAGATAAGAGTTTCAAGATGATTTAAATTATCTTGAAAGTTTGTACTAGGCTTTGTTTGAAGAGTTATTAAGTTCATTTTTACTTCTTTTTATTAGTTCATTAATTTTTGTTTCATAAAGTTTTGCAACTTCAAGATCTGTTGATTCAAATCTAGTTACAAGCACAGGTGTAGTATTTGAAGCTCTAACTAATCCCCAACCTTGTTCAAATATTATTCTTACACCATCAACTTCTATAATATCTAAGATTTTAGGAAAATCACTCCCTACTGTTATTAGATTTTTTTTAATTTGATGCATCAAATCAAACTTCTCTTCCTCTGTTGTTTCTACTTTTATCTCTTCGGTTGAATATACTTTTGGTAAAGAGTCTATCTCTTTATCTATATCCATACCATTATGGATAAGTTCTAAGAGTCTAAAAGTAGCATAAATTGCATCATCAAAACCATAATATCTATCATTGAAGAAGATGTGCCCAGATACCTCTGCTGCCATATCTGCATTTAGTTCTTTTAGTTTTACTTTTAGGTTTGAATGACCTGTTTTATACATAACAGCAGTTCCATTTTCATTGATTCTGTCATACATAACTTGAGTACATTTTACTTCTCCAATGATTACTGGATTTTTCATAGTTTTTGCAAAAAGTAGTGCCATGATGTCACCTTTTACATTGTGCTTTTTAGTTAAAAATGCAATTCTATCAGCATCTCCATCATAAGCAAAACCATACTCATACTCACCTTTTAATTTTTCAATAACGTCTTTTAGGTTTTCCTCAACACTTGGATCTGGATGGTGGTTAGGAAATGTACCATCTGGCTCACAATAAAGAGCATCATAGTTTAGCTCTAAGGCATCTAAAATATCAGTTAAAACAGTATCTGCAACTCCATTTCCACAATCAATAATAAGCTTTTGTTTCATACCTTTTAAATGTGCAAACTCTTTAATCATATAGTTTTTATATAAGCTTTTTACATCTATTTCTTTAAAACTATCATTATCTTCGATAATCATATCTTGATTACTTGTGATTTCTTCACCCATTGCATAGATATCTTCACCAAAGAAGGGTGCATTATTAATAGTTATTTTGAATCCATTATATGGACTTGCATTATGGCTACCTGTTATCATAACTGAGGCATTTGGCAAAACTGAATCAAACTCTTGAAAAGAGGCAAAATAATTAACTCCTGTTGCTACCATACCCATGCCTAAAACTTGGCAACCAGCTTTATTAAATCCAGATGTTAGGTAAGAAAAAAGTTCAGGAGAGTGAGTTCTAGCATCATAACCTATTACAACAATAGGTTTTGTAGTTTTTACTCTTTTGATAGTCTCTAGTCCTAGATAATATCCAATAAGTTTTGTACTTTGCTCATTTAGCTCATTCCCAACAATCCCTCTAATATCATACTCTCTAAAAATACTTTTATTTATCACTTATCTACCCTATTTTTTTATAGATTATAACTAAAAATTATTTTATGGAAGATTTATTAAATTTTTTTATTTATTATGATAAACTTTATTATGCAAAAATTATTAATAATAATTACTCTTATTTCATCTCTTTATTCTTCTGATTTAATATCACCTATTCCCACAAATGAAGATTATGATATAAATAAAGCACTTCTTGGGAAAAAATTATTTCACGAAAAAAGATTAAGTGTTGATAATACAATATCTTGTGCTTCTTGCCACATAATAACTGAAGGTGGTGATGATAATAGGAAGTTTTCTATTGGAGTTAATAACAAAAAAGGAAATGTAAACTCTCCAACTGTATTAAACTCAAGATACAACCTTTCGCAGTTTTGGGATGGGAGAGCAAAGGATTTAAAAGAACAAGCCCTTGGACCTATTCATAATCCTCTTGAAATGAACAATGATTTCAAAAATATTATAAGTAAACTGAAAAATGATGATTATTATAAAAATGCTTTTAAAATCTACAAAGATGGCATGACCCAAGATAATATTTTAGATGCAATAGTAGAGTTTGAAAAAGCCCTAGTAACACCACACTCAAAGTTTGATAGATATTTATTAGGGGATAAAGACATTTTATCAACTGAAGAAAAAGAGGGCTTTGAACTCTTTAAAGATTATGGTTGTATATCTTGTCATAATGGAGTTAATATTGGTGGAAATCTTTATCAAAAGATGGGCATTATAAAAGAGTATAAAATTAAATCAGGCAATTTAGGTAGATATAATGTCACTAAAAATGAAGAAGATAAATACTATTTTAAAGTTCCAACACTAAGAAATATAGAACATACCTCTCCTTATATGCATGATGGTTCTGAGGAGAATTTAAAAGAGACAATAAAAGTGATGATTGAGTATCAAGTGGGGATTATTCCAACTGATGAAGAGATATATAAAATTGAACTCTTTTTAAAAACATTAAATGGGAATACTCCGGTTATTATGGTTGATGAATGAAAAGTACATATTTTGTTGCACTGTTTTTTTTATTGTTAATTAGTAGTTTGATATATAATGTTGTAGAAGATAATAGAAGAGTAAATAACTATTTTGATTTTGATGAATATATAGCAGATATTGTAATAATAGATAATAATTTTAACAAGTTTATAGGTAGTGATATTGGATTTATAAATTTTGATTTTATAAATGACCAAATTGAAAGAGCTAACTTTAATATAAATAAGATAGAAGAAGCAAATATTTTTAATAATATTGCAGATAGAAGTTTAAAAAAAGAGTTTTTATCTATAGCAGAGTTATTAAAAAAGAAAATGAGAATAGTTGAAAGATTAAAATCTCATAATGCTATTTTAAATAATTCACTTAGAAATAACATAAAAATCATTGAACATATTGAAGATAAAAGATATTTAAATATTTTTGTAAAAATAGTAGCACTAAATTTTAATTCTGAGCAATCAATGGATTCCTTAAAAAAACAGCTTGAAGAAATTACTCCAAAAAATAAGTTTCAAGAGCTTTTTTTAGTGCATAGTAAGATTATACTCAAAAAGATGAAAGAGTATAAAGCACTAAAAGAGGATGGCTCAGTATTAGCTTTTGGAAGAGAGTTAGAGAGTTTTGAGAAGAACTATTCTAGTCATACTAAAGAGTTGATTTTAGGAATAAAAAATATAATTTTAGCCCTTCTTCTTTTGCTATCTATTTTAATATTTGGATTTTTGTATTATTCATATAAGGTTTTAAAAAGTCAACTAGAACTAAAAAGATTTAAAAATGCAGTTGATAACTCCAACAATTTTGTTGTAGTTACAGATAAAGATAAAAAAATAAAATATATAAATAAGAGTATGTCTTCAGTTACTGGGTATAGTCTAAATGAAGTTATAGATAAAACACCAGCTATTTTTGCTGCAGGAATTATCCCAGAAGATTATTATAAAAAGATGAATGAAGCTATTTATTCAGGGGAAAAATGGACAGGTGAATTTATAAATAAAAATAAAGAGGGTAATATTATTTATGAAAAAGCAACAATCTCTCCTATTTTTAATGAAAAAGGTAAAATAGAAGAGTTTTTAGCAATTAAACAAGATATTACCAAAGAAAAAGAGATATTAAAATCTCTTAAAGAAAAAGATCACAGGTTAACTCAACAAGCCAGAATGGTAATTATGAATGAGATATTAAACTCTATTGCACATCAATGGAGGCAACCTTTATCTATAATCTCAACAGCTGCAAGTGGATTACTTATACACAAAGAGTATGGTACTTTAAATGATAAGTTATTTACGGACTTAGCTGATTCTATTATGAATAACTCTCAATATCTATCTCAAACTATAGATAATTTCAAATCATTTTTTAAAACAGGTAATGATGTGACTATATTTAATATAAAAAATAGTCTTGATAAGTCTTATAAACTAATAGAGTATAGACTTAGTAATCTTGAAATAAAATATATTTTTAATTGTGATGATGACTCTATTGTATTAAAGGGAATCGAAAATGACCTAATACAAGTTTTTGTAAATATTTTAAATAACTCTATGGATGCTTTAGAGAACTTAGGAAGTAGACCAAAACTTATTTTAATAGATATAAGTAAAGATGAAAACAATGTTTATATAAAAATCAAAGATAATGCATTGGGAGTTAGTGAAGAGGTTATAAATAAGATATTTGAACCATATTTTACCACAAAACACAATTTTCAAGGAACTGGTATGGGATTATATATTTCTCATCAAATTATATCAGATCAGTTTAAGGGTAAGATTTCTTTAGAAAACACAGGATTCTCTTGGGAAAAAGCTCAGTATACAGGGGTAGAGTGTCTTATTACAATCCCACTTTTAGATGATAATTTTGAAAATGAAAGACCTACTTTAGGGACAAATTAGAACTATCTAATTTGTCCATTACCATAAATCTTAAATTTAAATGTTGTTAAATCATTGATTCCCATTGGTCCTCTTGAGTGAAGTTTATTAGTAGAAATCCCAACCTCAGCACCTAGTCCAAAAGCACCACCATCTGTAAATCTTGTACTTGCATTTGCATATACACAAGCAGAATCTACTTCATTTAGGAATTTATTTACGCTACTATAGTTTTCACTAATAATTGCCTCAGAGTGACCAGAACCATATTTCGCAATATGTGAGATAGCCTCATCCATATCTTTTACAACTTTAATAGATAAGATATTTGCTAAATACTCTGTATCATAATCATTTTCACTTGCACAGTGAATATCTATGTATTCTCTTGTATTACTACAACCTCGCAGTTCTGTATCATTTTGCATAAAAGCTTCATGTAATGGAGGTAAAATATATGCTGCTACATCTTTATGAATTAATAGTGTTTCTAAAGCATTACAAGCACTTGGTCTAGAGCATTTAGCATTTATAGAAATAGAGATTGCCTTTTCATGATTTGCATCTTTATCAATATAAGTATGACATACTCCCTTATCATGTTTTATAACAGGAACACTAGAGTTTTCACTTACATATTTTATTAGTGCTTCTCCACCTCTTGGAATGATTAAGTCAACATATTTATCTTCTTTTATTAACTTTGCCACACCCTCTCTTGAAGAGTCAGGTAGTAAAGATATAGCGTTTTGTGGAAGACCATTATTATCTAAGACTGTTCGTAAAATAGTTGCTATTGCTTTATTTGAATGTTCAGCCTCTTTTCCACCTTTTAAAACACAAACATTTCCACTTTTAAAACATAAAGCGGCTGTATCACTAGTAACATTTGGTCTACTCTCATAAATGATTCCAATTACTCCAATAGGAATAGATATCTTTTGAATATTTAATTCATCTTCAGTAATCCAACCCTCAAGTGTTCTTCCAACAGGGTCTTTTAGCATGGCTATTTCTTTTATAGCTTTTGCCATACCCATAACTCTATCTCCTGTTAAAAGTAATCTATCCATCAATGCTGCATCTAGATTATTTACTCTTCCATTTTCCATATCTTTTTTATTATGGCTAATAATATAATCACAGTGCTCAATTATGGCATCTGCCATCTCATTAAGTACTTTGTTTTTTATTTCACCACTTAGTGTTGAGATATGTCTGCTTGTTTTTTTTGCTTCTACTAAAAATTGTTGCATGAGACTCTCTTTTTATATTTAGTATAAATTTTCTCTATTTTATCCAAAAAAATCTTTATATATTTTTCTCAACATCTATAATTGTATTTTTTAAGATATTTATTATATTATTTTTATCAATTTGATTTAGGTCCAAAATAAGGTTAAATCCAGTTTGTTCTTCTATTATTGTACTATTATTACCACTTGAGATTACTTCATAAGTCTGTATAGGATGAGCTATACCTTTTATTTGTAACTCCTCTTTTTTTGTACATTTAATAGTATCTTTAATTAGTGTGTAAGTTTCACTTGATATTAAAATTTGATCAGGTCTTGCATTTGATTCCAATCTTGAGGCTAAATTTACAACCCCTCCAATAATAGTATAATCAAGTCTATTTTTAGAACCAAAGTTTCCAACTGTACAGTAACCACTATTTATCCCCATTCTTATATGAAAAGGTTTACTAATCCCATCTTTTTGCCATTTAATACGTAGTTTACTCATCTCTTCTTTCATCTGGATTGCCATATTCATACAAGAAATAGCATCTTGTGCTTTTCCATTTGAAAGAGGATCTCCAAAGAAGACCATGATACTATCCCCAATATACTTATCAATTGTTCCACCATGTTTTATTGCAACAGTGGACATAATATCTAGGTATTCATTTAAAATCTCAGTTAAGGTTTCTGTTTCAACACTATCCGTTATATCGGTAAAGCCTTTAATATCTGAGAAAAACACTGTTAAGTATTTTCTTTTAGATTCTATTTGTACATCTTGTTTTCCACTAAAGATTGACTCGAAAAGTTGAGGTGAAAGGTATTTGGCAAGTTTGTTTGATAGATTTTCTAATATATCTTTTTGTTTTTGGATATTTACTAGAGCTCCTTGTAATTCGTTTGTTCTAAGTTTGATTTTCTCTTCTAGGGTATTTTGATGCTCTTCAATATTTTGAGCCATATTATTAAAAGTTGTAGCAATTTCACTAAACTCTTTATCCTCTTTTATAACTATAGTTGAACTATAATCTCCATCTTTTAATCTTTTAACTCCACTATTTAATTTTTGTATGATACTAGTAAGTTTAGATGAGATATATAGTGTTAAGGCAATTGTTATTAGAATAATTGTAATAACTAAAATTAGTTCTATAAAAGAGATTTTACTTAAAAATTGTTCTGCAACTTCTTCTATTTTTATCTCTATTGAGCTAGATTCATCTCTATTTTCTTTTAGAATTTTTATAAGCTTGGTAGTCAGAATTTTTTCTTCTTTTTCAATATTGTGAATATTTATAGCCAAGTTACCCATGATTTCTACGGTTTCTTTGTACCCTGTAAAAAGAGGAAGAATTTTTAACCTATCGTTTTTTCTTAGCTCTAAAATAATTTCATCAATAGAGTTTGTCCACTTTTGAAATGTTTCCATATCCCTATGTTGATAAAGAGTCTCTTTACTGTAATATCTAAGGTTTCCAAACTCTTGTATAAGTTTTAAGTTGGTTGTTTTAAATATAAGTTCTTGAAGTAGTTTTCTCTTCTCATTCTCTTCTGGATAGATTTTAGAAAATAGGTCATTATGATAGATGTGTTTGTTTTGAAACTTATAAATATCATCAAATATAAGTTCGATTGCATGTTCATTTTCAAAGAGATTGTTTAATGATTTTGAGATATTTTGATTTTGACGAATATTGGGTAAAATATAATCAATTAAATCTTTGTGATCTTTTTTAGTTATATCTTCCCTTAGTAATTCAAAATCATTTTCGAAGCTAATAAATTTTTCTTTTATATTTTTTAGTTTTTCTAATGAATTTTCTATTGTGACTAAGTTAATTAATTCATTCATATCTTCTTGAATATTGATTAACCTAGAAACCTGTTTTGCAAAACTAGAGTTTTCTTTCATATGGTATGTTGTTATCATACTCAATGAACTAATTGATATAATAAAAGCAACTAGAATCACAAAACTAAAAATTACTTTTTTTCTTATATTCATCAAGTCCCTTTAATTTTTTAAATTAGTAGACTTAATAATATTATATTTTAACTAAATATCTTCCTGATGCTTTTCCTGCAATAAGAGACTCATATGCTACTTTTATCTCATCAAGTGTAATTTCATTTGTAAGTTTTTCTAAAGTATCTATTTTAAAATCACCTGCAATTTTTTCCCAAGCTGCAATTTTTTTCTCTATTTTACACTCTACAGAATCAATTCCTATAAGTCTAACACCTCTTAATATGAATGGAAAAACATTTGTATTTAATTCAAAAGAAGAAGTTAATCCACAACAAGTTGCAACTCCATCGTATTTAATAACCTTTAAAGCCTCTGCTAAAATATTCCCTCCAACAGTATCAATTACACCATCATATTTTTCGCTACCCATTGGTCTTTTATTTTCAACATCAAACTCATTTCTTAGTATCACTTCACTAGCACCCAAATCTTTCAAAAATGGTATTTTATCCTCTTTTCCACTAATAGCAGTTGTACTAAATCCAAGTTTATGTAGTATACTTATGGCTATGCTTCCAACTCCACCTGTGGCACCTGTTACTAAAATATTACCTTTTGTGATACCATTATTAAGTAATTCATTAACACTTAAAGCAGCTGTTAATCCAGCAGTTCCATATATCATAATCTCTCTATCACTTATAGTTTCTGGAATTTTAACTACCCAAGAATCTGGTACTTTTACAAACTCTTGATGACCACCATCTGTGTTCATTCCCATATCATATCCAGTTACTAAAACTTTTTCTCCTACAGCAAATTTAGCTGAATTTGATTTTTCAACTACACCTGCAACATCAATACCTGTTACATGTGGAAAATTTCTTGTAACTCCTGGATTTCCAACAGAACTTAGTGCATCTTTATAATTTAGTGATGAATAAGTTGCTTTTATTAAAACTTCATTTTCAGAAATCTCTGGAACCTCTATATCTTTTATCCCTGATTCAAATTTTTTATCTTCTATTTTTTCTACTATATATGCTTTCATTTCTTTCTCCTATTTACTTATACTGAAACTTTAGCTAAAATTAGACAAAAGAACAAGAACATACAAAAAGAATAGGTACTATCTAAAAGTATAGTTAGGAAAGAACATGGTTAAAAAAATTGAAAATAGTATTATTGATAAGTGTCCTGTAGAGACGGCACTTGATGCCTTATCAGGGAAGTGGAAAATTCTTATTTTATGGTATTTAAGAGCTGAGAAAAAAAGATTTAATGAATTAGAAAAACTTCTTCCACGAACAACTCAAAAGATGTTAATTCAGAAATTAAGAGAGTTAGAAGAGGATGGAATTGTGCATAGAGAGGTTTATCCAGTAGTTCCTCCTAAAGTGGAGTACTCTTTAACTGAATATGGGCAAACCCTAAAACCAATCTTAAAACAGCTATATTTATGGGGAGAAATCCATAAAAATAAGAAATAAATTTATTTTTTTTATTAGTTTTATTTTGAAGTAAGTTTTTAAAACTTATTGATAGAATATCTCAAAAATAACGGTTTAAATTATGAATTCTAAAAAAGTACTAATATTAGATGAGTCCAAGATATCTAAAGAGAGACTTGTTTTTTTAACTGCTAGTATAACAAACTTTGAAATTGATACTCCAACTGATGTTGAGAGTGCAAAAGAGTTATTTGATAATCACCCTTATGAGTTTATTGTACTTGAGCATAATTGTAAAATGTCAAATGAATTTATGACATATGTATTGAGTTTAAATTCAAAACAAAAAATGATTTTCTTAAGTGATAGTATCAATTGTCCCGTAGATTGTGATACTTGTGTAGACACATTCAAATTTGTTAGACTATTAAAACCAATAAGTATTGATAATATTGTAAAATATTTGTTAAATGGTGATGATGAAAATTTTATTTGCCCAAATAAATATAGATTTGATAATATAGATAGCTTAGAAAAACTTTATGATTTTATCTATTTGGATGAAAACTGCTTTTTTACAGAAAAAGAGATAAAAGATGATGTTTTATATATAAAAACAAATGTAAGTGGACCTTTACGGTTTGATGAATTGGCAAAAATTGAAGATAATGTAAATGAAAAATATTTTAATCTAACTTTTACAGAAGACAATAATATTGCTATAACTCAGCTTTAACTTTTTTTAATAAAAAATAAACCATTGTACTAATTCCCGCACTTGAGATTACCATGGTCATTATCATTATTTGATATCTTACTGCAATTAAAGGATCCACTCCAGAGAGTATTTGCCCTGTCATCATTCCAGGAAGCGATACTAGTCCAACGGCAAGCAAAGAGTTTATTTGAGGTATCATACAGGCTTTAAATGCTATCTCTCTAGCTTTTTCAAAGATAACATCTCTACTTATCTCTTTTTCATATCTCTCAATTGCTATAGATAGAGCATTCATAGTATTTGCAAATATCATCCCAGCAATTGGTATTACAAATCTTGGTTCATAAAACTCTTCTAAATCAAGTACAAAACCTACAATTAAAACAAGATGAATAAGTCCTGATATTCCAATAGATATGAAAATAAAAGAATAGTGTTTTATTGATCTATCTTGGGTATTTCTAAGAGCTATCCAAGTGGATACACTAACCATAAATAAAATAATAAGTAATCCAATGAAATTATCTTTTTTTTCAAATAAAAGAATAAGAAAATATCCTATTAAAAGTAGTTGAAAAACCATTCTAATAGTTGATATGAGTATTTCATATTTGTCGTTTGTCCATTTATGGTAATAGTACCAAACAATTAAAAGGGGAATAAGTGTTAATGATAGGTTAAAAAATGGTATTGTCTGCATTTTTAACTTTTCAGTAAGTCCTTTAGGCTATCAATAGGACTTTTACCATCAAGTATTTTTTTTACTTCATTGGCAATGGGAGTATAAATATTGTTTTCCAAAGATAATCTATATATTGCTTCAGCTGTTTTAACACCCTCTGCTACTTCTCCAAGCTCTTCTAAAATCTCTTCTAAGGTTTTTCCATTAGCAAGACCAAGACCAACTCTATAATTTCTACTCATTGTAGAACTAGCAGTTAAAAATAGATCCCCTGCTCCACTTAGACCTAAAAAAGTAGACTTTCTTGCGCCAAACTCTTTTCCAAATCTTTCCATCTCTACAAGGCCTCTGGAAATTAGAGATGCTCTGGCATTATTTCCAAGATGTAGTCCATCACAAATACCACTAGCTATAGCTAAAACATTTTTATATGCACCAGCAATTTCTGCACCTATTACATCTTTTGAGTAGTATGTTTTTAAATAGTCTGGAAAGAAGTGACTAAATTTTTTATATAGTTTTTTTGATTTAGAGTTTATTACAATTGCAGCAGGTAGAGCTTTTATTACCTCTGCTGCAAATGAGGGACCAGAGATAAATCCTATATGTTTATCTGGAACAAACTCTTCGTAAATCTCATTTAGAAATTTACCACTTGAGGCTTCAATACCTTTTGAGGCTACGAGTATTTTTTGGCCATTATAAACAAAGTTTTCTTTTAGCCATTTTTTTATCTCTTGGGCTGGAATTGCTATAATTAAATATTCACAATCCATTGCAGTTTTTAAGTCAACAAAGTTTTTAATATCTTTTGTTGTTCTTGAAGTTATATATACCTCTTGTTTTAAGCTAAGGGCAAAATGAAGAGCTTGTCCCCATTTACCAGCACCTATTACTGCAATAGAATTTTTTTTCATTTATGCTAATCTTTGCTTTAAAAGTTCATTTACTTTTTGAGGGTTTGCACTTCCTTTAGAAGCTTTCATTGTTTGACCAACAAAAAAGGCAAGTAGTTTTTCTTTACCTGCTTTATACTCTGCTACTTTTTCAGGGTTATTTGCTAAAATCTCATCAATAATTGCAAATAGTGCACCATCATCAGAAACTTGTTTAAGTCCTAACTTATCAATTACATCATCAACACTTGCATCATTTTCCATTAGGTAATCAAGTACCTCTTTTGCAGCTTTTCCTGAGATAGTATTATCTTCGATTCTTTTTACTATAGTTGCTAATTTCTTAGCATCAACAGGTGAGTTTGTAATAGAGTCTGATAATCTTCCTTGTAACTCGACTGTTAACCAAGTAACTGCATTTTTACCACTAATCCCTTCTTCTAACATCTCTTCAAAGAAGTGAGCCATTTCAAGTTGGCTTGTAATAACACTTGCATCATAATCTTTAATATGATAATCTTTTACAAATCTAGCTTTTTTCTCATCTGGAAGTTCAGGAATTTGTGAATACTTTTCCATCATTTCCTCTGTAATAATTACAGGTCTTAAATCTGGGTCTGGAAAATATCTATAATCAGCAGCATCTTCTTTACCTCTCATAGATCGAGTTTCACCTGAATCTGGATTAAAAAGTCTTGTTTCTTGTACTATCTCAGTTGAGTGAATACCATCTTCCCAAGCTTCTATATGTCTATTTACTTCATAAGCAATTGCTTTTTCAATAAACTTAAATGAGTTCATATTTTTGATTTCACATCTTGTATAAAGGTTTGTATCACCTTTTGGTCTAATAGATACATTTACATCACATCTAAAGCTTCCCTCTTGCATATTTGCATCACTTATGCCAAGATATCTTACGATTGAATGAAGTTTTTTAAGGTATAAAAGAGCCTCTTCTGCAGTTCGCATATCAGGTTCACTTACTATTTCAAGTAAAGGAGTTCCAGCTCTATTTAAATCCACATGTGAAACTGGACCAGCATGGATATTTTTACCAGCATCATTTTCTAAATGTGCTCGTGTTACTCCAATAGTTTTTTGGCTTCCATCTGGAAAATCAATAACTAATTGACCAAGTCCTACAATAGGAACTTCAAATTGAGAGATTTGGTAGCCTGATGGTAAATCAGGATAGAAGTAATTTTTTCTATTAAATATTGATTTTTGATTAATTTCTGATTTTAATGCAGTCCCTAGCATAATTGCTTTATGAACAGCCTCTTTATTTAATACAGGAAGTGCTCCTGGAAGACCTAGACATGTAGGACATACATTTGTATTTGGCTCTTCTCCAAAACTAGTTGCGCATGAACAAAAAAGTTTACTATTTGTGTTTAGTTGTACATGTACCTCAAGACCTATTACTACTTCAAACATTTATTTCCTTTATCTTATCACTTTTATATCAGCAGTTAATTTTAATTTTTCAAAATACTCTTTTAAGAATTTTTGTTCTCTTTCACTCATTAATGTATTAAAAATTTTGCTTTTTACATCTTCAAATTTTAAAGTTGTAACTCCACTTTTATTTTTTACATAAAACATTACAAAGTTTCTATCAGCTGTAAAAATAGGAGTGAACGTTCCATTTTTAGTATCATTTAAAAGAAATTTTAATTGTGGATTTAATTTATCTTGCTCTAAAACAAAATCTTTTTTAACAACATCTTTAAATGTAGCCATTGGGTTTTGAGCTATTGTTATTAAGGCTCTTTTATTTTTAGATGCATATTGTGTTACTTCGATTGCTGAAGCAGTTGTAAACATATTTTGATTATTGTTATAGTATATTTTTAAATCTTCTTCTGTGGCAATTGCTAAGTTTCCACGTACTAATTTATCTATTAGTTTTCTTTTTAAAAGTTCTTTTTTAGTTTGGGCTTCAAACTCATCATAACTTTTATTTTTTTGTCTTATGATTGATTTAAAAGCATATAAATCCATACCATTTGAAGCAGCTATTTTCTCTAGATAGTTATTTAATTCAAATATATCTACGCTAATACCTTGCTTTTCTAATTCTTGATTATATAAAATTTCATCAACTAGTAGACCAACTGCATCCATTTTTTTGAGGTTTGTTTCGGCCATTTTTTCATTGATATCACTTATAGTAATTGGTTCATCATTTACAGTAAGTGCTAGACCATTTATAATTTCTGCATTTGAAATAGTGAATGTTGCTAATAAAGTGAATAGAACTCTTTTTGTAAAAAGTTTGATATTCTTATCTTTCATCATTTAATCCTTTTTAATAAAGCAAATATTTTACCACAAAGTTGGTAAAATATTTGTTTGATGAAAGTTCTGTTTTTTAAATTTTAGAAGAGCTACATCTATTTACTAGATATAAAATAGAGTTATAATCAAGTCCTGATTCTTCGCTCAATCCAATTTCACAAGTTTTTGATGTGGAAAATGCAAGTTTTGCTCCACTTGTTTGTTCTTTTAAACTACTAAGTGCTGATTTGTTTAATTCAGGGAAATTAAATCCTCTATCCCCTGCAAAACCACAACATTTCACATCAGCTGGAACTATTACTTCATTTGAACATAGTTTTGCAAGAGCTATAAACTTTTCATGTAATCCCATTTTTCTAGAACTACATGTTGTGTGAATAGTTATTGGTTCATCTATTTTAGTAAACTCTAATTCATTTACCACATAATCTAAACAAAACTCAATAGGCTCATAAATTTTTATATCACTAATAAAGCTTTCCTGCATCTTTTTAGTACAAGGACTTGTATCACAAAGTATTGGATACTCTCCATTATTACTAACTTCAAGTAAAGCTTTTTCTAATTGAGTTGATTTTTGCTCTGCTTGTTTAGTGAAACCTTTTGAAGAAAAAGGCATACCACAGCATAACTCTTCAAGTGCTTTTGGCAATACTATTTCAAAACCAGCTTTTTGTAAAACTTCAACAGTCACATCATATAGACTTTTTTCTTCTTGTGAAAAACTACTTTGTCCCATGGTTCTACTAATACATGAAGGGAAATATACTATTTTTTTATCACTTGCTTTATTGGTAAATTTTTCATTTATACTCAATCCGCTTGGAAGAGTTGCACTCCATTTTGGAGTTCCTAATAGTTTTCTAAAATTGTTTGTCATCCCTGTCATTAAAGATGTTCCAATTAATGAGTGTACAAAATTTGCACTTTTTAGGCCTACTCTCATTCCACTTAATGTTGTAGAGAAATTGTTTGCAATAAAAGTTGCAACTTTATCTTGTGTTGGAGTAATTCTTTCATGTCTTAGATACTTTGTTAAAGCTCCTGTATCTATCCCAACAGGACAAGCAGTTGAACATAAGCTACAAGTTGCACAAGTCTCTAAACCATCATATACATATGCCTCTTTTAATTCGTCAGCCTCTTTTTGTTCTCCTATAACCTCAAGTCTACTAATCTCTCTATTTGCTACAATTCTATGTCTTGGCGTAAAGGTAATGGCATTTGATGGACACATTGGCTCACAAAAACCACACTCAATACATGTATCAACTAAATCATTGGTTGCAGGTAGTGGTTTTAGATTTTTAAGGTGAGCTTGTTTGTCATGATTTATTATTACACCAGGATTTAAAATACCTGTAGGGTCAAAAAGGTTTTTAATACTTTCCATCATATCAAAAGCAGTTTTCCCCCACTCTAACTCTATAAATGCAGCCATATTTCTACCTGTACCATGTTCAGCTTTTAGACTTCCCTGATATTTAACGGCAACTGAATTTGTAACATCATTCATAAACTCGTCGTATCTTTTTATCTCTTTTTGATCATTGAAATCTTGTGTAAATACAAAGTGGAAGTTTCCTTCTAGGGCATGTCCAAAAATAAGTGCTTCATGGTAACCATGTTTCTCAAATAAACTTTGCAGTTCTAATGTTGCTTCAGCCAATGATTCTATTGGATATGCAACATCTTCAATTATTACAGTTGTCCCTATTTTTCGTATTGCACCAACAGCAGGGAAAAGTCCTTTTCTTATTTTCCAAAAAAGTGTGTACTCTTCTACTTTTGTAGTAAACTTTATAGGTCTTACTGTTTTAAATTCACTTAAAATATTTTCTATATCTTTTGTTTGAGTTTTTAAATCTTTTTTTAGATTTGCTCTAGTTTCAACCAATAAAGCTGTAACTTCACTATCAAATTCTTTAAGATAGCTTGGCATTCCTTCTTTATCTTGAACAGATTTAAGTGCTTTGTTATCCATAAGTTCAACTGCATCAACAATGATTTTTCCATCATCTTTTGCAAGTTTGATTTTAGATACTGCATTACAGGCATCTTTGATATTTTCAAAAAATATTAAAGCACTTGCTTTATTTGGATAATCTTCAACTGTATTATATGTTACCTCTTCAATAAAGGCCAAAGTTCCTTCACTTCCAATGATTAAGTGAGATAAAATATCAAACTCATCTTCATAATCAACAAGTGCATTTAAAGAGTAACCACAAGTATTTTTTATCTTGAATTTTCTTTCAATTAAAGACTTTAACTCTTTGTCATGTTTTGTTTTACTTGCTAACTCTTTTAAGTTTTCTAAAAACTCTTTGTGCTGGTGTCTAAATCTTTTTTTAGACTTCTCTGAAGATGTATCAAGCTTTGTTCCATCAGCCATTATAAGCTTGATTGATTTTAAAGTTTTATAAGAATTTTGTGATATACCGCAACACATTCCAGAGGCATTGTTTGCTGCAATTCCACCTATCATGGCTGCATTAATACTTGCTGGGTCTGGACCTATTTTTTTGTTAAACTCTTTTAATATATTATTTGCCTGTTCACCAGTAAGAGCTGGTTCTAAACTTATATAACTTTTATCATCAGCTAATTTAAAATTGGTAAATTTTCTTGATGTAATTAACAAAATAGAGTCACTAATTGCTTGACCTGAAAGTGATGTTCCTGCTGCTCTAAATGTAATAGGCAGAGCTCTTTTATATGCTTCTTTTATGATAAATTGTACTTCATCTGAGTTGTCTGCTTTTATAACAATCTTTGGTAATAATCTATAAAAAGAGGCATCTGTTCCATATACTAAAGTATGAAGTTTATCTGTGAAAATTTGATTTTTTTTAATTTTTTCAGAGATAGTTTCTAAAAATTCTTGGTAGTTTCCTTCTAACATTGTAAATCCTTTTTAATTTTTAATTCTTTTAATTAAAAAAATAATCTATTCAAGGCGAGGTACAGTATAAATTCTTTGTTGTGGGTTGTTAATAAATGAGTGCATTATGTCACTTTGTTTTAAAATAATATTTGATAATAATTTTAAAAATTGTAACATAATGCCTCTGGGTTTAGTTAATTAGAAATGCTCATTCCAAATATTTCTGGATAGAAAGCTACTAATGCTAATACGATTACTTGTATAAGAATGAAAGGTAAAACACCTTTATAAATCTCCATAGTTCTTACACTATCTGGGGCACAGCCTTTTAAATAGAAGAGGGCAAAGCCAAAGGGTGGGGTTAAAAATGATGTTTGTAAATTCATTGCTATTAAAATTGCAAACCAAATAGGATCTATACCTAATGCTTGTGAAACTGGAATTAAAATAGGAACAATAATATATGAGATTTCAATAAAGTCAATAAAGAAACCTAATACTAAAACAGCTAACATTGTAAATAGAATAAATGACCATTTACTATCACCTGGTAAACTTGTCATAAAATCATGTACAATCTCTTCTCCACCTGTATATGAGAATACCATAGAAAAAGCCGTTGCCCCAATTAAGATACCAAATACCATTGAAGTAATTTTAACAGACTCTAGTGCAGCTTCTTTTATCATTTGAATAGAAAATGTTCTATACATTAAAGCTAGTCCAACTGCTCCTATACATCCAACTGCTGAAGATTCAGTAGGTGTTGCTACACCTGCAAAAATTGAACCTAAAACTAAAACAATAAGAGTTAAAGAAGGAATAATTGCAATTAGTGCTTGAATTATTTGTTGTTTTTTATTTCCGCCATGTTCATGAGCTGGAATTGCTGGTGCCATATCTTTTTTAAAGTATGAAACAATTAAGATAAAAAGAATATAAGCACCAACAAGAGCAAGTCCTGGCCAAACTGCTGAGGCAAATAGGTCACCAACAGGCACTTGAAATACATCTCCTAAGATGATTAGTACAATAGAAGGAGGAATGATTTGTCCCAAAGTTCCAGAAGCACAAATAGTTCCTGTTGCTAGTGGAACATTATATTTGTATTTCATCATAACTGGAAGTGAAATTACCCCCATTGCAACAACTGATGCTCCTACAACTCCTGTTGAAGCCGCAAGAAGTGTTCCTACTAGTACCGTAGAGATTGCAACTCCACCTCTAATTTCTCCAAATAAAAATCCCATAGATTCAAGAAGTTTTTCAGCAAGACCTGTTTTTTGTAAAACTATACCCATAAAAATAAACATAGGAATAGCCATCAAAATTGTATTTTGTTGAATTGCAAAAATTCTAAAAGGCATATAATCAAACATCAATACACCTTCATACAGACCTTCTGTAATAATCGGTATTATTCCTTGACTCAATTCCATGTAAGACATAACTTCAACAATACCTGCAATCATTCCAAAAAATACTGAAACAGCAGCAAAGGTAAAGGCAACAGGAAATCCAATTAACAGCATAAATAATGCTGTAAAAAACATAATTATACCAATCATTTAGATTCTCCTTTTTCATCAATATCTTTAATATGATATTTATGTTGTTCTAAATCACATTTTAGATTTTCAATTTCACCTTTTAAATTATAATCATCTGAAGGATGAAGACCCTTATAAATATTTAAATTTTTAATGAAATATCCAATTGATGTTATTAATAAAAGTAAAAATGATAAAGGTATAAGTGCTTTTACTATCCATCTATAAGGTAGTCCCCCTGGATCGCCACTTTGTTCCATTGATAAATATGCTTCATGTGCATTACCAATTGAACTTAGTCCTACTAGCAAAGCAATAGGAAGAATAAAAGTTACAACTCCTACCATATTAATCATGGCTTTTTTCTTGTCAGTTAATCTATCGTAAATTAAATCTACTCTAACATGTCCATCTTCTTTTAGTGTATAAGAGATACCTAAAAGTATAATTACAGAAAACAGATGCCACTCCATCTCTTGCATTGCGATACTTCCTGATCTAAAAAAGTATCTCATAATAACATCATAAAATACATTTAAAATCATAAGCACCATAGTAATAGCAGTAATAGTTCCGATAATATTAGCAAATTTATCGAAACCTCGCTCCAGTTTTAACAGCATAAAAAATCCTTTGGGGTTTTCAAATAAGTCAGATAAATATACTTTAAAAGTATATTTATGTTACTTATAACAGGTTTAATCCCTAAAAAGGGATTAAACAATTTTCTTATAAATTATCTTTTAAATATAAGTAATCTGACATTTCAGTCCATTTTCTAGCTTTCTTTTGGTAAGCTTCTTGAGAATCTAAAATCTCTTTTAATAATGGTTGTCCTTTTACTATTTCAGCTCTTAACTCTTTATTAGTTTGTTTTAAAGCATCCATAACTTCTTTTGGAAATGTTTTAATTTTAATATTTGGATATTCACTTATCATTTTAGACCAAGCTTCAGCACTCATATGATAGTTTTGAATATACATATCATAAGCACTTACTCTCATCGCTGTTACTAAAATCTCTTGTAAATCTTTTGGAAGTTTATTAAATGCTCTTTCATTTACTAAAAACTGTAAATCTAATCCTGGTTCATGCCATCCTGTATAGTAGTATGGTGCAACTTTATGGAACCCCATATTAATATCCATTCCAGGTCCAACCCACTCTAGTGCATCAATTGTTCCTCTTTCTAGTGAAGTATATAATTCACCCGGAGCAATATTTGTAACAGTAAGTCCTAATTTTGCCATAACTTCTCCAGCAAAACCTGGGATTCTCATTTTAAGACCTTTTAAATCATCAACAGTGTTGATTTCTTTTCTAAACCATCCACCCATTTGATTTCCACTACTTCCCCCAGGGAAAGATAAAACTTTATGTTTTGCATAAGTTTTTTTCATAAGTTCCATACCACCACCGTGATAGAACCAAGCATATTGTTCAGGTGTAGTCAGACCAAAAGGCATAGTACTAAAAGGCATAGTATTAATATCTTTACCTTTCCAATAATATGATGCAGAGTGACCCATATCATATTGTCCACCTTTAACCATATCTAAAATTCCAAATGCAGATTTGTGTTTGTTAGAAGCATCAACTCTTATTTGAAGTCTTCCATCAGACATCTTTTCTACCATTTCAGCCATTTTTGTAGGTGCATCAATAAATGGTGATAAAGTAGGCCCCCAAGTTGTTGCCAACTTCCATTTATATACTTTCTCAGCAGCCATTGAAGCAGTACTTAGACCTGCAAGTAATGCAGATGCTACAAGAAGTTTAGTTGTTTTACCAAACATATTCATATATTCTCCTTTTTTGTTTGTTCAATTAAATTGTAACTTGTAAATATGATAATGGAATGATATTTTTAAGTTAATTTTTAAAAAAAGGTTAAAATTTAGATTTTAAATATGTACCCTGTATCAACTACAGTTTGGATGTACTCTTTAATTAAAATCTTTCTAACTCTTCTAATTAGACTTCGTATTGACTCCAAAGAGACAAAGTTACCTTCCCACACATAGTTTTCAATTGTCGCATATGAAATTACTGCATTCTTTTTAGTTAAAAATAGATTTATTAGAAGTCTCTCTTTTTTTGTAAGTCTTATTTCTTGATTATCTATTTTTAATAAAGATGATTTAAAATCAAAAAAACAATCCTTGTCAAACTCTATAATATCATTTGTGATTTTACAAAGTTTTTCAATTTTTATCTCTAGTTCATCTATAAAAAAAGGTTTTTTCAAATAATCATTACAGCCAAAATCATAAGACTCTTTAATAATATCAAGTTCAACAGTAGAACTAATAATTATAACTGGTACATCTTCATTATACTCTCTGATTTTTTTTAATATTTTTATCCCATCAACATTTGGAACATTTATGTCTAGTAAAAAACAGTTGTATCCATTACTTAGTGCATCATAAGCTTTTTGTCCATCATAAAAAGAGTCAACTTTATATCCCTTTAGTCCAAGCCTCTTATTTATGGTTTGATTTAGTTTTTCATTATCTTCTAATAGTAAAATTTTCATAATCAAACCTTTTTATTTTTTGGAATTTTTATAGTAAAGACTACATTGTTTTCATCATTTTTTACAAAAATTTGCCCTTGCATTTTATCTTCAATAATTACCTTTGCCATATAAAGACCTATTCCAGTTCCTTCTTCTTTTGTTGTGAAGTAGGGATCAAAAATTGAGTGAATTATAGTTTCATCTATTTCACCAGCATTGTCAATTATTTCTATAATATTATAACTACTATTTTTATAAACATTAACCATAATCTTACTTTTGTTTTCTAACTTCTTTTCTACAATTTTATTTTTTGCATTATTTATTAGATTTAATAAAACTTGTTTAAACTCATTTTTATATCCAAAAATAATAAAATCATCAATATTTTCTTGGTAGTTTATTTCAAGTTTAATATTGCAATAAAAGAGTTGCTTGCTTACAATCTCTAAAATATCATCAAAAGATTGTTTTATAGAAAACTCTATTTTTGTTGTTGAGGGTTTTAAAAAGTTTCTAAAATCACTTAAGGTTTGTGACATATATTGAATTTGAATCATAGAGTTTTTCACAAAACTCTCTACATCTTGGGTTTGTAACTCTTCTAACATATGAGAAGTTTGTATATCTTGAACTAGGGCAGAGAGTTCTACAAGTGGCTCATTCCATTGGTGGGCAATGGCTGCAACCATATCTCCCATTTCTGCTAATTTTGATTGCTGGATTAAAAACTGTTTTTGTTGAACCCTTTCAGTTATATCATCCATGATACATACAATACCACCTATCTCTCCATCTATATTTTCATAGGCAGCTTTATTTAGAATAAAATATTTCATTTGTAAGTTAGAGAAATGCAGGGCTATTTCTGAGGTATCAGTTATCTGCTCTTTTAATATTTTTGCATCTATTTCAACATTTCTTTTAGCAATCTCTTTTGGGAAAAAGTCAAAGGCTGTTTTTCCAATAACTTCTTTTTTTGTGACATTAAAAAGCTTTGCAAAGGCTAAATTACAAGCTATGAACTTACCATCTCTATTTTTATAATATATTGCATTAGGAATAGTATTTAATAAAACTTTTTCAAATTTAAGTTGATTGGAGAGGTCGTTTTCTAGTTTTTTTCTTCTTTGAATATTTGCTCTCATTGTTACAACCATAATACTCAAAATAAAAATTATAAGAATAGATATAACTACAAATTTTGTGTGTTGTCTATATACAGAGTTTGGCTCATTGATTATTTCATAGTTTTCCACTGCATTTTCTAGGGATATATCAAATCTTTTTAATTCATTATAATCAAATATATATCTATTGGGAGATTTTTCTAGGATGGGTATATCTTTTATATCTTTGCCATTTAAAACCTGTAGTGCCATACTTGCAACACTATCTCCTTGTGCAGTTGCAGAAGTTAGTAATCCTCCTACAATCCCATAATTTAAATAAAAATCCCACAAGCCATAAATAGGATTTTTACTCACATCCCTTATTTGCTTAAAGCCTCTTTTATAAGTAAAGTATTTTCCGGTAGTATCTTTAAAAAGCAGTAAAAAAAGCATTACATCATCTTCATGCAAATGTTTAACTCTCTCTTTTAGATGCTCAATATCTAGTTGGTCAATATATTCTATGTTAAATTTATCTTTATATTTTTCAATTATTGGACGTAAGTCTCTTTTTACAGCATATCCTGTTTTTGATTTATCATTTATAATAATTAAATTTTTAATTTTGGGATGTAAGTTTCGAATTAATCTAAAGTTATTTTCTAAATCTACTTGTTCAACTACTCCTGAAATATAATCTTTCATATTGTTTTCATCTAATAAGGCTTTGTCAAAATTGTTGATTCCACAAAAAAGAACGGGAATATCTTTAAAGAGATATTCATGATATCTTATGATAAATTCAAAGGCATTATTATCACTAACAATTATTAAGTCAAACTTTCTATTTGAGAGTTGTTCTTTATATAGATTTGCTAATTTATTTAAATAAATTGGGTCAAGAATTCTTTTTGTATCCATGTACATAGTGGTAAGTTCAATATTTTGGTGAGATGCAAATTTATCTTCAATTGCTTTTGAGATATCATCACTCCACTTATACCCTTTGTGGTAAGAGTGGAGGAGTAAGACTTCTTTGTTGTTATCATCTGCATGAGATAGAGCAATAAAGATTAAAAAATAGAGTAATAAAAATTTCTTCATAATGGTTGATTATATCATTATTCTACAAAAATAATATAGCCAGACTTTGGACCATGAGCTCCTATTACAAGTGATTGTTCTATATCAGCAGTTTTAGAAGGTCCTGAAACAAATACTCCATAACCACTATTTTCAAACTCTATTTTTGAATATGCTTCATGCATATTGTTTACAATATCATTTTTGTTTACTACTATTATGATATTTTGAGCTATAAAATAGAGACTTCTATGTCTATTGTTTTCATCTTTTATCCAAACTGCACCATTTTCAGCAACTGCAAAGTTCCCTTTTACTATTGCTAAATCTATATCTTTTAAATAGTGGGCATCATCTTGTTTGTTTGCATCAAAATTACTCAATGAACAAAACTCAACATTTGAATAAACAATAGTTAAATCTTCATATAGGTTTTGTATAGTCTCATCTAGTTTATCTTTTGATATTACCATAGATTCTCCACCTACGGTTTTAATAACTTCTGCATATTTTTCTAATTTATTTTCATAAGTTATCCCAAAATCATCATACTCAGGAAGGATTGTGTTCTTTACTATATTGTTTGATTTTATAGCATTTAATATCTCTTCTTTACTTGACATTATGAATCCTTTCTTTGTTTATATAACTCTTTAAAAGAGTTCTTTGGCATCTTAGGAATATCTCTTTGTTTTCCCCAAACATTTGCTTTTGAGTAAATAATTGAATCAGGAAGCATAGGTATTATTTTTCTCATAATTTTCCCACCAAGGGTAAATATTTTTGGATGGTCCATTACCCATGAAGTTATCTTCATAGCCATTGCTTTTTTAGCATCTATTAAATGTTTTTTTGCAAGGTCTTGTCTATGGGCATAAAGCTGAGAATCTAAGTCTATTTTTACAGGACATACGTTTGTACATGATGAACAAAGTGTACAAGCAAAAGGTAAAGATTTATGCTCTTTTGGATTTCTAAATGCTCCTAATGTAGAACCAATAGGTCCAGGAATAACATACTTATATGAGTGACCGCCACTTCTTCTATATATTGGACACGTATTCATACACGCTCCACATCTAATACAATTAAGTGCTTTTTGATAAGTCTGGTCTGCTAAAAATGGAGTTCTTTTATTGTCTACTATTACAATATGCATCTCTCCACCTTCAATTGGGCCATGAAAGTGTGAAGTATATGATGTAATTGCTTGACCTGTTGCACTTCTTGCAAGTAGTCTTGTAAATACTGATAAGTCTTTAAGTCTTGGAATGATTTTTTCTATTCCCATAGATGCAATATGAAGTTTAGGAACACTTGCCCCCATATCTGCATTTCCTTCATTTGTACAAACAACTACTCCACCTGTTTCACTTATGGCAAAGTTTACACCAGTTAGTCCTGCTTGGGCACTTAAAAAATCTTCTCTTAGACTTGCCCGTGCAGCTCGTGTAAGATAAGTAGGATCATCATTTCCTTTTTCTGTTCCTAAGTGTTCATGAAAAGTATCACTTACATCTGATTTTTTAAGATGAATAGCGGGTAATACAATATGTGAAGGTGGTTCATTTCTTAGTTGAACAATTCTCTCACCTAAATCTGTATCAATAACTTCAATACCTCTATCTTCTAAGTAAGGATTTAAGTGACACTCTTCTGTTAGCATTGATTTTGATTTAACAAGTTTTGTAACTTTGTGAGAAGATAAAATCTCATGAACTATTTTATTGTGTTCTTGGGCATCTTTTGCCCAATGAACTTTTATACCTTTTTTTATGGCATTTTTTTCAAACTCTTCTAAATAAAAGTCAAGCTTGTGCATAGTGTGAGTTTTTATACTATTTGCATATTCTCTTAGTTTTTCCCATTCAGGAATACCTTTACTTGCAACATCTCTTTTTTCTCTTACAAACCATAATGCCTTATCATGCCAATGCATTCTTTCGTCATTGGCTACAAATTTTGCTGCTTCTTCTGGGTGACTCATAATGTTTCTCCTAAAAGTATTTCACTTATATGCATGACTTTAATAGGGGTTTTATCTCTATTTATAATTCCTTGCATATGCATCAAACATGACATATCAGCTCCTGTCATAACTTCTACATTTGAATCCATATGATCTTTTATTCTATCTTTTCCCATAGCAACAGATATTGCTTCTTCTGTTACACAAAAAGTACCACCAAAACCACAACACTCATCACTTCTATTTAGTTGAACTAACTCTATTCCTTCAACAAGTGATAATAGGTTTTCTAGTTTATTATATGGAGTAATATTGAGTTCACTTGCACTTCCAAGTTTTAAAACTCTATGTCCATGACATGAGTTATGAACTCCAACTTTAAAATTAAATTTAGAGTCTAGTTTGTCAATTTTTGCAATATCGTGTAAAAATTCTGTAATCTCATATATTGATGTTTTAATTTTATTGTAATCTTTATTATCATTAAAAAAAGGTTCATAATGCTCTTTTACCATAGTTACACAAGAACCACTAGGTGCTACTACATAATCATATTTTTTAAATGTATTTACAAATCTGTGTGCCAGTTTTTCTATATCTTGGCTACATCCTGAGTTTGCCATAGGTTGCCCACAACAAGTCTGTTCTACGGGATATTCAACATTAAAATTCAATTTTTCTAAAAGCTTTAAAGTTGCCATTGAGGCTTCTGGATAAAGCTCATTCATAAAGCAAGGTATAAATAATCCTATTGTCATAAAAACTCCTCTTTTGATGAGCTTATTTTATATTTAAAGTATGAGATATTTATGATATTTTATTTTTTTAAGATTATTGAGACGTCATTTTCTAAATAGTTTTCTTCTATTTGCATATTTTTTGTAAGGGTTTTACAATAGGATAAGACATCTTTAACTTTTACTTTAGTCAAAGGGTCATCTTTTAAAAAGTTAAATATAAAAGCTTTTGTTGAGGCATTAAAACATTTATGTATAAACTGGAATATTTCATATTTATCTAAAATATTTAGTGCTCCACTACATATATAATAATCAGCAGTTTCTAGTTCATCATAAAGAATATTTTTGATATGAAAATTAGTATCTAAAAATCTTTTGCTAGCAAGTTTTATCATCTCTTGTTCACAATCTATTCCTATATATGACTTTGGTTTTAAATCATTATCAAATAGATAGTTATAATACTCCCCAAATCCACAGCCTGCATCAATTATGGAAGAGTTTTTTATATCTTTTTTAATAAATCGAGTAAGTATTTCAAATCTCATATATTGGGTAAATTCAGAATTCCAATGTACACCTTTGGCACTTATCCCATATTTTTTTATAGATTTTTTATAAAATGTAGTGTTGTCTTTTTGCGCCATTTAATCTATTTGTTCTATGATTACTTTATTTTCTTTTAAAAATGTAGAAACAATATCTGAATCTGTATGTTCATAAGCTCTTTGAAAAACAATTCTTTGGATTCCTGCTGCGATTAAATTTTTTGAACATTCACTACAAGGTTCCAATGTTACATAAATTGTTGCCCCTTCTATACTTATACCTCTTCTTGCTGCCCAAATAATTGCATTCATCTCTGCATGTATTTCATAAGTCTTTGACCAATCATGGTGATCTTTTGTATATTCCCCACCCCAGTGGTCATTACAGTTCTTAAATCCAGCTGGTGTTCCGTTATATCCAGTAGATAAAATTCTTCCATCTTTTACGATGACTGCACCTACTTGTTTTGATACACATTTTGAAGCACTAGCTATTTCATTGGCAATATTTATAAAATTTTTATCACTTATCATTCTCTATCCTAGACTTTTTTAAAATTTCTTAAAATCTTCAATTTTTGCTTAAAATTAACTATTTTTTCGCAATTTCTGTTAAAAATGTATAAATTATTGCAAAAATTGTTAAATTTTATTAATTTTTGATTTATGACATTTTTATAGTTATTTGTGTATTATACCTTAAAATTTTCAAAAAAAAGGCTAGAGATGGAATTTAAAGATATAAAAGAATTAATTAGAGTTTTTGATAAAAGTGACTTAAATAAATTAAAAATCAAAGATGGTGAGTTTGAAATTAGTATGCAAACAGGTTTTGATGGTGGAACAGTTGTTTCACAAGCAGCACCTGCTGTTCAAACTATTCAAGCTGCACCAGCAGCTACTGCACCTGCTTCAGCATCTACTACAGAGACTACAGCGCCAGCTGTTAGTGGTGATACAATTAACTCTCCAATGATTGGAACTTTTTATGCTTCACCATCTCCTGAATCACCAGCATTTGTAAAAGTAGGAGATACTGTAAAAGCTGGACAAGCATTATGTATTTTAGAGGCTATGAAAATAATGAATGAGGTTGAGGCAGAATTTGATTGTAAGATTGTTAAGATATTAGTTGAAGATTCTAGTCCAGTTGAATATGATATGCCACTATTTCTTGTAGAAAAATTATAAGAAAGATAAAAGATGGCAGAAATTAAAAAAATCTTAATAGCTAATAGGGGAGAAATTGTTCAAAGAGCAGTTCGAACTATTAGAGAGATGGGTAAAAAATCAGTTGCAGTTTATAGTGCAGGGGATAAAGAAGCATCATATCTAAAACATGCTGATGAAGCTGTTTGTATAGGTGGAGCTAGGTCTAATGAGTCTTATTTAAATATTCCTGCAATTATAACTGCTGCTGAGATGACAGGTTGTGATGCAATTTTCCCAGGGTATGGATTTTTATCTGAAAATCAAGATTTTGTAGAAATTTGTAGATTACACAATATCAAATTTATTGGTCCTTCTGTTGAAGTAATGGAAAAAATGGCTGATAAATCAAAAGCAAAAGAAGAGATGATAAGAGCAGGTGTTCCTGTTGTTCCTGGTTCTGAGGGTGCTGTTCATTCTGTAGAACAAGGTAAAATTGTAGCTCGTGAAATTGGATATCCAATTATGGCAAAAGCATCTGCTGGTGGTGGTGGAAGAGGTATGAGACTTATTGAATCAGAAGATAAGTTTGACCAACTATTCACAGCAGCTTCAAGTGAAGCTTTAGCAGCTTTTGGTGATGGTACTATGTATTTAGAGAGATTTATCAATAACCCAAGACATATTGAAGTTCAAGTTGTAGGTGACTCTCATGGAAATGCTATTCATATTGGTGAGCGAGATTGTTCACTACAAAGAAGACATCAAAAAGTTATCGAAGAATCACCTGCAATTTTATTAAATGATGAAACAAGAGCAAAACTTCATGAAGTTGCAGTTAAAGCAACAAAATATTTAGAGTATGAAGGTGCAGGAACTTTCGAATTTTTAGCAGATGACAAACAAAATATCTATTTTATGGAAATGAATACAAGACTTCAAGTTGAACATCCTGTTTCTGAAATGGTATCTGGAATTGATATTGTTGAACTTATGATAAAAGTTGCAGAGGGTGAAAAAGTACCTCCTCAAGAAAAAATCAAATTTAGAGGTCATGCAATAGAGTGTAGAATTACAGCAGAAGATCCAAATACATTTTTACCAAGTCCAGGGAAAATAACACAATGGATGGTTCCTGGTGGAAGAAATGTAAGAGTTGATTCACATATTTATACAAACTATGTAGTTCCTCCTTATTATGACTCAATGATTGGAAAACTAATTGTTTGGGGAAGAGATAGAGAAAAAGCTATCAATATTATGAAAAGAGCTTTAAATGAGTTTGAAGTTTATGGAATCAAAACAACTATTCCTTTTCATATAAAAATGATGAGCAATGAAGATTTCATCTCAAATAACTACGACACAAAATACCTAGAAAACTACAAAGGTTTAGGTGATATTTAACAAAAGAGCATAAAACTCTTTTGTTAAAGCTTAAACTAATACATTTTTATGTATAATCCGGCAAATATACACAATTATACTTATTACTCACTCATTTAGTTACTGTACACTTTTATAACTAAACTGTTTTATCAAGTTTCAAACTTTTAGTTTTAAATATATACGTGTATATAAAATACACAAAGGTAACACATGACTTTTCAAGACTTTAATTTTAAAGCAAATTTACAAAAATCAATTGACGATGCGGGGTTCAAAGAACCTAGTCCAATACAAAAAGATGCTATTCCTGTAGTTTTATCAGGAAAAGATATGGTTGGTCAAGCACAAACAGGAACTGGTAAAACAGCAGCATTTGGTCTTCCAATGATTAATATGATGAAGGGTGGCTCTGGCGTTGAAGCTGTAGTTATTGTTCCAACAAGAGAGCTTGCAATGCAAGTATCTGATGAACTGTTTAGATTCGGTAAAAACTCAGGAATGTATACAGCAACTGTTTATGGTGGACAATCATATAATATGCAGTTAAGAAATATCGAAAGAGCTTCAATCATTGTTGCAACTCCAGGAAGACTTATTGATTTACTAAAAGGTAAAAAAATTGATATTAAACCATCTTTTGTAGTTTTAGATGAAGCTGATGAGATGTTAGATATGGGATTTTTAGATGATATTAAAGAGATATTTACTTTCTTACCAAAAGAGAGACAAACTTTACTATTCTCTGCAACAATGCCTCCTGCAATTAAAAAACTTGCTCAAAATATTTTAAAAGAGCCTGAGTTTATAACTGTTACAAAATCAGAAATGACTAACTCTAAAATTACACAAAGCTTTTATGTGGTTGATGAATATGAGAGAGATGATGCATTAATTAGACTTTACGACTTTAAAAGCCCTGATAAATCAATTATTTTTTGTAGAACAAAAAAAGAGGTTGATAGATTATCGACTTTTCTAGTTTCTCAAGGGCATATGGCTAAAGGACTTCATGGAGATATGGAGCAAAGACAAAGAGAAGAGGTAATTAGATCTTTTAAAAAGGGTGCACTTGATGTTCTTATTGCTACTGATGTTGCAGCAAGAGGTTTAGATGTAAATGACGTTTCTCACGTATTTAACTATCATTTACCATTTGATTCAGAATCTTACGTACATAGAATCGGAAGAACAGGAAGAGCTGGAAAAGAGGGTGTTGCAATTTCAATAGTTACTCCTCATGAGTTTAGAATGATTCAAAAGATTCAGCATGTAACTGGTGGAAAAATGGAAGCAAAAGTTATTCCTAATATTGATTCAGTTAAAGAGAAAAAAACAAGTTCTTTAAAAAGTAAAATTTCTGAACAAAAAGTTTTTGATTCTGGTATTGCTATTGTTGAGAGTTTAAAAGAAGAGTTTGATTTATCTACTATTGCATTTAAATTAGCTTCAATTTTAAGTGATTCTACTTTTGTAAAAGGTAATAACTATATTGGTAAATCAGAAATTGATATTAAAAAACTTTTCGAAAGATTAAAAGATGACAAAGGCGGAGACTCAAGAGGTCGAGGTCGAGGTGGATACCGAGGTGGTAATAGAAATGGTGGCGGTGGAAACCGAAACAGAAGTGGTGGCGGTGGAAACCGAAACAGAAGTGGTGGTGGAGGAAGAAGAAGAGATTAATCTCTTCCTTCATCTTTATAGTACTTCTTTGCTACTTTTTTGGCTTTTTTAAATGCTTCCCGAGTATTTTTTCCAAAACCTCTAAAGACTCCATCTTTTCCAAAAAACTCTACAATTTCAAGCTTTCCTGTTTTCATATCTATAACTCTAAATATATCAAATCTATTTTTCACTTTAGATACTTCAGGAAATTCATTTTCTGTTAATATTTTAATAGACATATTCTTTCCTTTCTCTATAAATTATTACTATTATATATATTAAAATTTAAAAAGAGCTTAATTTTATCTTTATCAAAGAATTATAATACAAATTTTAGAATTTTGGTGGAATAAGTTATAGAGTTTTATAATATTTTACTACTAAAGAGTATAAAAGTTTAAGCTTTGTTTAAGAATTATGTAAATTAAATGTGGCTAATATCCTACACTTAAAAAATTACAAAACGATTACAAAGGTGAATTTTGGATTTTAACACGATAAAAAGTATGGACGAAGCACGAGATAAATCTCTACCAGGATTTGCAAAGTTATCAATGGCACTATTATTTTTAGTAATTGTATTTTTGTGGAGTTATGCTTCTCATGAATCTTTACCAAATAACAGCTTTTTGATTATTGGAGCAGTTTTTGGTGCTTATATGGCGATAAATATAGGTGCTAATGATGTTGCAAATAATGTAGGGCCTGCTGTTGGTGCTAAAGCAATGACTTTAATGTGGGCAATAGTAATAGCAGCTGTATTTGAAGCTGCAGGTGCATTTATTGCTGGTGGGGATGTTGTTAAAACAATCAAAAAGGGAATTATTGATCCTGCGTTAATTTCTGATCCACAAATATTTATATGGGCTATGGCTGCTGCACTGTTAGCTGCTGCTTTATGGCTAAACTTCGCAACTTCTATTGGCGCACCTGTTTCAACTACACACTCTATTGTAGGTGGTGTTATGGGAGCTGGTATTGCAGCTGCAGGATTTGCAATTGTTTCTTGGGGAACTATGGGTAAAATTGCTGCTTCTTGGGTAATATCACCAGTTTTAGGTGGAATAATTGCTGCCTCCTTTTTATATTTTATTAAAAAGAATATTATGTTCAAAGAAGATAAGATTGAATCAGCAAAAAAATTTGTACCTTTATTAATTTCTTTCATGACTTGGGCATTCTCAACATATATTATTTTAAAAGGTATTAAGCATCTTGTTAAAGTTAACTTCTTAACTGCTGCAATTGCTGGGTTAATTATTTCAATTGTTCTTTATTTTTTTATTAAACCTATGATTGCTAAAAAAGCTGATAAATTAACAAGCAGTAGAAAAGATGTTAATACTCTATTTAACATCCCATTAATATTTGCTGCTGCGCTTCTATCTTTTGCCCATGGTGCAAATGATGTTGCAAATGCAATTGGACCACTAGCCGCTATTAATGATGCAGTTATGAATGCTTCTATTTCATCTAAAGTTGGAATTCCATTTTGGGTTATGGCTGTTGGTGCTGTTGGTATTGCAATAGGACTTGCTTTATATGGCCCTAGGCTTATTAAAACAGTTGGATCAGAGATTACTGAGCTAGATCAAGTTAGAGCCTTCTCGATTGCTATGGCTGCTGCTATTACTGTTATAATTGCTTCTCAGCTTGGACTTCCTGTCTCTTCTACTCATATTGCTGTTGGTGGTGTATTTGGGGTTGGCTTTTTAAGGGAGTGGTTAGACTCATCTGAAGAGAAGTTTTTAAAAGATATTAGAGATAAATTTAAAAAAGATAAAAAAGAGTTAGACAAATATCAAAATGAACTATCAGATATCACTGCTACTGAATCAAAGTCTAAATCTGACTATAAAAGAATAGTAGAACTATATAATTTAATTGATGCAAAAGATGAAAAAGTAAAATTAGAAAAAAGAGAACTTAAATCTGCAAAACGAATTAAATATGTTAAACGTGATGCTGTTAAAAAAATAGTTGCTGCATGGATTATCACTGTTCCTGCAGCTGCATTCTTATCAGCTGCAATATTTTTTATGATTAGGGGGATTATGCTTTAATAGCATAATTTTTCTTTCTTAATATACCTTATGATAATATTTCAAAAATTATCATTAGGAATATGCTATCGAAGCTTTAATTTCAGTTGCTACAATTTATTTATTTATTATCATAGGATTTGTTTTTAAAAGAACTTTTCGTGATGATGTAAATGAGAGAACAATAGTTTTACTGAATTTGTACTTCTTACAGCCTATTTTGATCTTCTGGGGCCTAACACGAGCCCCATTAAGTTTTGAACTTCTTATTTCTCCTATAATTTATTTTATTGCTATTTTTATTGTTTTGGGTATTGCATATTTATATTCATTAAGAGCCTTTAAAAATGAAATTCAAGATAAATCAATATTTATGGCTTCATCCTTAGTTGGAAATACAGGAAATCTTGGTATTCCTTTAGGAATAGCCCTTTTTGGCTTGGAGAGTGTTCCTTTTACCTCTGCTTTAAATATTGCAAATATTTTTTATATCTATATTTTTTCAGTATATTTTTTCGCTGGTGAAAAGTTTAATTTTACTAATTCTTTAAAAGAAATCTTTAAAATACCAGCAATTTGGTTTACTTTTTTTGCTTTATTATTTAACTATTTTGATTTTCATATGAGTGCTGATTTTGAAAAAGTTTTTACTATGGGTGCTTATACTGCAATCGTTATGCAACTAGTTATTTTTGGTATCTTTATGTCTCAGGTTAAAATTAGAAGTGCAAATTGGAATTTAGCACTTAATATTTCACTATTTAAGCATTTTGTTTTACCTGTTGTAGGTTTATTTGTTATTTTGTTTTTTGATTTGCCAGCTTTCGTTGGAGCCATAATTTTTATGGAACTATTTGTTCCACTTGCAGTAAATAATGTAAATATTGCTTCTTTATATAAGTGTAAGCCTATTGATACAACTTTTTCTGTTCTAATTAGTTCTTTTATATTTATATTTTTAATGTACGTCTATATAGTCTCTATAGAGATGTTTTTCGGACTTTAATATGTGTGGTATATTAGGAACAAACTTTATTAGCGATAACTTCTCTAGGGCCTTATCTTTTATGAATAATAGAGGTCCAGATAATAGCAGTGTAATCAATCATAAAAATTATCAATTTGGGCATACAAGATTATCTATTATTGATGTGGATGATGAAGCAAACCAGCCAATGGTCTTTGATGATATAGTAATTGTATTTAATGGAGAGATATATAACTTTAAAGAGTTGATTATTAGTGAAAATTTATCTTGTAAAACCTCTTCTGATACAGAAGTTATAATTAGACTATATCAAAAGTTTGGAATTGACTTTTTAAACAAGTTAAATGGGATGTTCTCTTTTGTAATCTTTGATATAAAAAAGGAAAAGTATTTCTGTGCAAGGGATAGATACGGTAAAAAGCCATTTTTTTACTATTTTAAAGATAATAAATTTATTTTTTCATCATCAATAAAGTCTATAATTAAAATTCTTGGCACAACACCTAGCTTTAATAAAGTTGCATTATCTCAATATTTACAATATTTTGTTAGTTTAAATGATTTGACTTTTTACAATGATATTATGAAACTTGAAGCTTCTTCCTACATGACCTTATCAAACAATGAAATTTTTATTAAAAAATATTATAAAGTTAACACATATAAACAAATAAGCGATGAAAAGATTGCTTTAAATGATATTGAGGAACTTTTATATAAAAGTATAGACTCAAGGCTTGTAGGTGACGTAGAAATAGGCTCATTGTTAAGTGGCGGCATAGATAGTTCTTTGATTTCAACTTTATATACTAATATGTCTGGCAAAAAAACCCATACATTTTCTGTTGGGTATTCGGATTATAAAAACTATTCAGAATTGGACTATGCAAAATTGGTATCAAATGATATAAACTCTATTCATCACCCTTTAGAGATTACAAAAAGAGATTTTTTAGATGTTTTTGATGATGTTATTGATGCTTTAGAGGAACCCCATGCTGATAGTGCTGCATTCCCTCTATTTTGTTTGACAAAATTGATAAATAAAAATGGAATAAAAGTTGTTTTAAGTGGAGAGGGAAGTGATGAGCTCTTCTTGGGCTATGATAACTACTCAAAGTTTTTAAAGTATTATGAGTTTAAAGACTCTTTATCTACGTCACAAAACTCTTTTCTAAAAGATATAGGCTCTTGCTTGCAAAATAATACAAAAGAGAGTGAATATCTAAGACGTGTTATTAGTGATGAAAACATTTATAACTCTTTTGGAGAAATTTATACAACTTTACAAAAAAAGAAATTATTTAAGCGCTTACCTAATTTTAAGCAAGAAAAACCTAAAAAAGACCCTATAGATTGGATGAGTTATATTGATTTAAAGGTGTGGCTAGGGCAATCTTTACTTTCAAAGGTTGATAAAATATCTATGGCTAACTCCATTGAAGTCAGAACACCATTTTTGGATTATAGATTAGTTGATTATCTTTTTTCAATTAAAACTGATTTAAAAGTTGGAGATACAAATAAATATCTACTAAAAAAAATTGCACAAAAATATATTCCTCAAAAAATTATAAATAGACCAAAAAAAGGCTTTAACTCTCCATATAATGAATGGATATTTTCTACTTACGATGATGATTTATTAAAACTTGTCCTAAAAGTTAATTCTCATACTAATTTATTCAATGATGATTATGTTATTATGATTTATAATCTTGCAAAATCAAATAAATTTAAACAACATTTTTGGGCATTATATATTTTTTCTTATTGGTTTAACAAAAATTATCTTATATAATAACTTTATAAAAAATTCAAAGGTTTAATATGACACTTTTAATTCCAACAAATTCTAACAATAGACACGAATGTATTATTTCAAGTATTGAAGAAAATTCTTCATGGGCTTACATAACATTAAATGATGGACAAATCATTTCTTGTGATTTTTTTGATAGAAAAGAAGATATTATTGAATGGATAGATTATGTTGTTGTAATCAATGACAAAGAATTTATTTGGACATTTATCGATGAAAAAACAAAAGTTTTAATTGTGGAAAATCAAAAAAGTATTGATGAAATAATAGAATCTTTTTTATTAAATAACTTATCAGAATTTACACCAAAACTTTAATCTTTTTATTTTAAGAAATTATTATTTTTACTAATATTTGATTATTAAACTTGTGCATTTTTACGCACTTTTTTAGCCATAAATAATTAGTTCTAGAAATATTTAGATAAATTAAGATATAATTTTAAGAGCCCATAATATAGGAACAAATATGGAAAAAAGAAAAGTAGGAAGACCAATACAAAAGATTGGCAGAGTAAAGATAGGTTTATCTATTGATGGTGAAACAAATAGTTATTTAACTGAACTAAGTGTTAATAGTGGGAAAACTAAAAGTAGAATTATAGAAGAATCAATTGCTTTATATTATGAAAATAATAAAGAATTAACTGATAAAATAATTTTAGCGAATAAGCTAAAAGATGATCCATATCATCATTTTAGAGATGTTCTAAAAAAATCAATGGATAAATAATTTAAAAAGAGTTTGGATTAAATCCTGTGTCAAAATTGTTAAATTCATTTAAGAAATCATTACTTTGAATTGTTGGGTCAGTGTATCCATTTTGAATTGATTTCATTCTAAGATTCATGATGTCAGTTTTTGGATCAATAAATTGTGGACAGGCTATTGTACAATTTCCACATAAGGTGCAATCCCAAATTCCATTTGTTTGTATTGAATCAAGTTTATTATTTATGTTCAACTCTTTCTTGTCATTTACATATCTTAAAACTCTTGTTAAAATATATGGACCTTTAAATTCCTTATTCACTTCATAAACAGGACATGAACTGTAACAACTTTGACATAAGATACAATTACTTTGCAGATCAATAAGTTTTTCATCTTTTTTTAGAATTTTTTCATTTGATAGTTCTTCTAGGTAGGTTTTATTATTTTTAAGTAAATCTTCCATCTGTTTTACATCTACAACTAAATCTTTTATCACTTTTACATATTTTAGTGGTTTAATAGTATCCTTATCACTTACTTTACATTTGCATGCAAGTGATTCTTTATCATTCACTAATACACTACAAGAGCCACAAATTCCGCTTTTACATCCACTTCTATATGCCAAAGATGAATCAAAATTTTCTTTTACATACTCTAAGGCTGCTAAGAGGGTTATATTTTCTTCACTAATATTATATTCTACTTCATTACTATCTCTAGTTACTGTTATTTTCATAATATTTCCTCAAAGTTATGTTCAGTTTTGTTATTTATATTTTTTATTATTGATATCTTTTCATAATTTTTTGATGTTTCTATAAAGTCACTTCTATAGTGTGAACCCCTTGATTCTTCCCTCTTTATCGCTGATATAGTGGTGAGTTTTGATAGAAGAATTATATTTCCAAGTTCAATATAATCTAATAGATTTTTATTATATTTTTTCTCTTTGTTTGAAATTCCAGTATTTTTGTACTCTATTTCTAATTCTTCAATTTTCTCCAATAAGTTTTCTAAATCACTTTTTGTTCTAAATAAGCCAGCATATGCAAACATTAGTGAACTTAACTCTTTTTTTATAAGATATATGGATTTATTTTCATCTTTAATTAAGATATTATCTATAAAGTCATCACTATTTCTTTTATCAAAAGTATCTGACTCTTTTATTTCTTTACTTTTCTTTGATGCATTTTTTCCTGCTATTTTGCCAAATGTTACTATTTCAAGTAGAGAATTTCCACCTAATCTATTTGCTCCATGCGTGTTATTTTGGGCTACTTCCCCACAGGCATATATGTTTTTATTAGATGTTTCACATGAAACATCTGTCAAAATTCCTCCCATAGTATAGTGTGCAGCTGGTGTAATAGGAATCAAATCTTTTTGCACATCCAAGTTTAATAGCTCTTTTATTAACCTAAGTTCTTGGGGCATTTTTTCTTTTAGAGATTCTATGTCGATATGTCTCATATCTAAATATACATTATGATTATTTAAGAGTTTTGTTTTTATTGCTCTTGCAACTTCATCTCTTGTTGACAATTCATCAATAAATCTCTCTTCATTATCATCGACTAAATATGCGCCTTCTGCCCTTGCACTTTCACTTATTAATGTGTTACTTCCCTTTAATGCAGTTGGATGAAATTGGACAAATTCTAAGTTTGATAAAGTTAGACCTTTTCTAAAAGCAACTCCAAGTCCATCGCCTGTTGTGGAGAGACTATTCGTAGTATGTGAAGAGTAAATATTTCCATATCCTCCAGTTGCAATTATTAATGTTTTAGAGTAATAATTAACAATTTCACCACTTATCAAATCTAATATTTTAACACCTTTATAACAAGAGTTTTCTATAATTATATCTACTAAAATATGCTCATACAAAAATTCAATATTGTTTTTAATGCAGTTATCATAGAGTGTATGAAGTATCTTTAGTCCTGTGTAATCTGCACTGTAACAAGTTCTTTTGAATTTTGTCCCACCAAAATATCTTTGTTCTATTTTGCCATCATTGTCTTTACTAAATGGTACACCAAGTTTATCAAGCCAGGTTATAGTGTCTTGGGCATTTGTGCACATAGTTTCAATACTTTTTTTATCAGATAAATGTTTTGATGAATTATATGTGTCTATTATGTGCTTTTCAACTGAGTCATTTTTTGTATCAAAAACACAGTTTATCCCTCCTTGAGCTTGTACTGTTTGGGAGTGTGTTGGGAATGTTTTGGAGATAATCAAGACTTTATCTGTATTCTCTTTAGCACTTAATCCTGCACTTAATCCTGCGCCCCCTGCACCTATAATAATTACATCTTTCATATTACTCCCAAAAATCTTTTAGATTATCTTGAATTACTGTTTTATCGTTGTTTATAATTCCTTCAATATTATCAAGTTTGTCAAGAAGAGCACTCTTTTTTGATTGATGTTCTATATTTATCTCTTCATTTATTTCTTTATCTATTGTACTAGTATCTATTTTTTCTTCGATTCTTTCTGTTTCTTTTATATTTATAGTTTCTAGCATTGCTAACTCTTTATCAACTGAGAGCTTATTTGAGATAAAAAAATTGATAAGTTCTTCATATTTTCCAAAATCCATTAATAAAAATGAAGGTTTTCCATCTCTTAATATTACAGCTTTATCAACTTCATTGTATTGTATAGCATCAAATACTTGTTTACTCTTTCTAATGAGCTGTGTTGATGGTATCATCTCATTTGATTTATATTGTAACAATGATCTTAATTTATCTTCATTCATTTATAAATCCTTTTATATTTTTATATACGCCCTCTATTAGTTTTTTTCTTGACTCTCTTGATGCCCAAGCTATATGAGGTGTGATAATTATATTTTCTAACTCTAATATACTATTTAAGGGAGAATCTTCTTCTATTGGCTCTGTAGATATGGTATCTAAACCAAAATATAAATTTTTCTCTTTTATTATTTTAGTAATATCATATTCATTTATTATTCCACCTCTAGCAACATTTATGATAATTGCATTATTTTTTAACAATTTCATATTTTCATAATTTAGTAAATCTTTTGTTTTTTCATTTAGAGGGCAATGTATGGATATTATATCAGATGTTTCCAATAGTGCTGTAAGGTTAGTCGTATTGTAGTTTGTATTAAAATTCATATTTGAAGTTGAATAATAGTTAATATTACAGTCAAAAGCAGTTGCAATTTCAGCTACTTTTTGACCAATATTCCCAAGTCCTATTATTCCCCAGTTTTTGCCACTCAATTGTGAAAAGGGTTTATCAATATGTGTGAAGATCTTTGATTTGTGCCAATTACCTTCTTTTACGTAGTCAGAATAGTAATTGATTTCTTGCATAAAATGAAGCACTAAAGATATAGTTAATTGTGCAACGCTTGCAGTTGAATATCCTGCTACATTTCTTACTTCAATCTTTTTGTGTTTTGCATATTCAAGATCTACATTGTTTGTTCCTGTTGCACTTATACATATTAATTTTATGTCTGTATTATCCATAACATCTTTAGTAATTAGTACTTTATTTGTAATTACAACATCACAGTTCTTTAATCTTTCAATTGTATCTTCTTCTTTAGTGTAAGCATATTCAGTTATTTCGCCAAATTCACTAAGCATAGATAAGTCTATGTCTGGTCCTAGAGTTGATCTATCAAGTATTACAATTTTCATTTTGTATTCCTTTACGTATTATAATACGTAAAGGTATCAAAGTTAAGCTAAAATTTTGATTATTTATTTTTATTAGAAAAGATATTTTCTGCCCATTCTGTAACAGGACCTCTTAATACTTTTTGTAGTTCAATAGCAAATATATTTACTAAAGATGATTCTTCTTTTGTGGATTTTAATAGTGTAGTTAATGAGTTGGTATATTTATTTACATAGAAATTATCTATTTGTTTGTTACTACCAAGAATTACAACTTTACAAGTATTATCTATTCTAGAAAGTACCATTTGCATAGTTTTATTTGACATGTTTTGAGCTTCATCTATTATTACAAATGCATTTGATAGTGTTCTCCCTCTCATCTCTCCTACCCACATAGTTTCAATAAAGTAGTTTTGAATCATTTGATCAACTCTAGTTTTTAACTCTTGTTCATCAATCTCTTGTTCTTCTTTACTTTTATTTGTTCTTCTTTTTTTGTATTCTGATCTAACTATATGATCTATACTGTCCATTAGGGGATGATTATATATTTTGAACTTCTCTTCCAATCCTGGTAAATATCCAACATCTTCACCTTTGTCTAAAGACTCAATTGAGTTTCTTATATATATAATTCTTTGGTATTGTTTATTTTTAACAAGTTTTAGTGCTCCACTTAGTGCTAATAATGTTTTACCAGAACCTGCTTTTGCTTCTATAATTAGTACATTAAAATAGTGCTGAATGATAGCATTTGAGAAAAAAAGTTGTTCTTTATTAAGTGGAGAAATTATTTGACTTCTTACTTCATCTTCATTTAAAACTCTAATTTTACCATTTTGTATAGAGGCTAGTACAACTTGGTCGGAACCTTTTACTTTAAAACAATAAGAGAAGTTAGAAACTTGATAATCTTTATCTAACTCTTTAATATCTCTATTTTCAATAAATTCTAAATCTTCAAATTTAATTTGAATAGTCTTTATAAATTCATGTACAAAGTCATCTTTATTTGAACCAATTAGCGATTCTGTTTTTATATCAAGAGATATAGCTCTTGTTCTTGCCATGATATCCATTGATAAAAATGTTGAGTCTTTATCATAATAAGTTGTAGTAAATTGCGCAATTTCTAATATCTTTCTATCATTAGCAATATTTAGTGAAGTTGTTTTAGATACTAATTGATATTCAAGTTTTGAAATAATATCAATTGAAACTGGTATTTCATTTTCAATATTTAATCTAACTATTTTAAAGTCTTTTATACTTTTAGTAAAGATAATTGTTGAGTTTTCTAATATTCTTGCAAACTCTCTTGCTTGAAAATTGATTTCATCAAAACCACTTTTTTTAGAATCTATTTCATCTAAAACTGTTTCGGGAAGAATTATAAGATTTTTATTATCATCTGATAATTTAAAAATATTATTAGCATCTTCTAGTAGGATATTTGTATCAAGTACATAGTACTTATCAAAGTTTTTATTGTTCATTTTTAGCTCTCTTAGGTTTCATTATCATGTATATTATAAATGCAAAAAGTAGTATCATAGCTGCAGTAAAAGTTATGGAAACAGTTTTTACTACAACGTATGTAACAATCAAAATTGCTAGTAAAGTAGGTATTTCATTATATGCTCTAAAAAACTTGCCGCTCTTTGTACAAATATTTTCTGCTAGGTTTTTTCTAAAATATTCTAATGAAAATGAGTAGATTATAAGTATAATCACAACTGTTAGTTTTGCATGTAGCCATACACCAGTTTTAAATAAATCTTCTGCAAGGTATATCATAACTATACCACTTATAATTGTTGCCCACATTGCTGGCATACCAATATATTTGTAGATTTTATACTCTTGTATCTTTACAATTTCAACATACTCTTCTTTATCTATATTTTCTACATGGTATACAAAAAGTCTTGGCAAATAGAACAGCATAGCCATCCAAGACATAACTGCAACTATATGAAATGTTAATATCCAACTATAATATTCCAATCATTTATCCTTTATTTTTTTTATCCATTCATCTAAAGTTTTTTCAAAACCTATACCTTTAGAAGTGTATAAGTTGATTGATTCGCTTAAATATGTTTGTTCAACATATCCACCAAAGTTGTGTGGATATAAATAATCTTTATGAAATGAGTCTATATTTTTTGGTATATCAAAGATTTTACCATTTTTAACTTCACTTATTCCTTTATTTATTGCTTCATAACAAGAATTTGACTTGGGAGAAGAAGCTAAATATATTACACATTGAGATAGTATTATTCTACTTTCTGGATAACCAATCTTTGAAGTTGCAAGCATAGTACTTACTGAAAGATTAAGAGCATTTGGATTTGCATTCCCTATATCTTCGCTTGCTAATATTACTAATCTTCTAGTAATAAACTCAACACTTTCTCCACCTTCAATAAGTCTTGATAAGTAATAAAGTGCAGCATCAATATCTGAGCCTCTTATTGACTTAATCATAGCACTTGCTAAATCATAGTGTGTATTAGAAGATGATACACCATCTCCTATTACATTTTGTCTTAACTCTTTTAATGTTTCACATGAAACATTGCTATCAACTTTATAAGCAAACTCTAGCAGGTTTAACATTGCTCTTGCATCACCTGATGAACTATTTATTAAATAATCTTTAGTATCATCTGTTAAGGAAATATCTAATTTTGATTGTGCAACATCAAGTATTTGAATTAAGTCATCTTTTGAGTGTGGCATAAATTCAAATAAAAAACTTCTTGATCTAATGGCATTTGTTAATGTAAAAAATGGATTCTCTGTACTTGCACCGATAATTATTGCTTGATAATTTTCCATTATAGGAAGTAAAACTTCTTGTTGATTTTTAGAGAGTCTGTGAACTTCATCAATAAATACTATTGGTTTAATTAAACTGTTATCATACTTATTAAAGACTTTTCTTAGGTCTTCAATTTTAAGTGAAGTTGCATTGAAATAAAAGTAATCAGTGTTGATAGTTTTTGCAATAATTTTTGCTAAGGTAGTTTTTCCAGTTCCTGGTTTACCATAAAAAAAAAGGTGAGGAATCTCACCTTTTATAATAAGTTTATATAGGACTTTATTTTTTGAGATTATGTGACTTTGACCGACAAAGTCTTCAAGTCTATTTGGACGTAGTATTGAACTTAAATTAGTCATTATCTTTTGTAGCTAGATAATCTTTTAAATTCTTGTACTCTTCTCTTGTAAGGTATCTACTTTTTCCAGTAGGTAGATTATTTAAAGATATACCACCATACTCTACTCTTTTTAAGTCAAGTATATCAAGTCCAAAGTGAGCAAAAAATCTTCTTAATTCTCTATTTTTTCCTTCTGTGATTGCAACTTTTAGTTTAGAAAAAGTATCTTTTATAGAATCTACTTTGTATCCTAAAAATGGTGCGAAGTTCATAGACTTGATTTTGCTATCTTTTCTTGCACCTTTTGTTGCATCTTCTAACTCTAGACCACTATTCATTGCATCTTCTACTTGTTTAGTTAGTGCTCCATTTAGTTTAATTTTATATACTCTTTGTAAGTCTGAATGCATAAGTCCATTAGCAACCTCTACGCTGTCTGTCAGAAGCAAAACTCCCTCACTTGAATAGTCAAGTCTACCTATTGGTAAAAAGTGCTTATATTTGCTTCCTAGAGTATCAAAAATTATTCTTCTACCTTGTGGATCATTCTTAGTTACTAATTCACCCTTTGGTTTATTATAAACTAGCACTGTATACATTTTATTTTTTTCAAATTTAATAACTTTGTTATCTATTAGAACAATATCCATCTCTGTTACTTTTGTTGATAAGTCAGTAATAGTTTTTTTATTTACTTTTACTCTTCCTTGCTCAATTAAAGTGTCAGCTTCTCTTCTTGAATATTTACTATTGTGTGAGATAAATTTGTTTAATCTTACTTGGTTTGTTTCTGGAGTTTCATTCATATTACCTACTTTATTCCTGCTTCTATTAAATCATGAATATGTAATACACCAATAAGTTTATTACTTTCATCAACAACAACTAATAGTTGTATCTTATAATCTTCTACAATCTTAAGTGCATCACTTGCTAATAAATCTTTGTTGTTTAAAAGTCTTGGATTCATTGTTGCTATATCTTCAACTTTACACTCAAGAGAAAAGTCATCATTCATTAGTGCACGTCTTAAGTCACCATCACTTAATAAACCTACAACTTTGTCATTATCAATAATGATAACATTTCCAAGTCTACCCTCACTCATTTTTACAATAGCATCTTTAAGAAGTGTTTCACGTGAAACAAGTGGCAAGTTATCAGTTCTAATTAAATCAGAAACTTTTATAAAAAGTTTTTTACCTAAGCTTCCACCCGGATGAAAAGATGCAAAATCACTTTTTTGGAAATCTCTTTTTTTCATTAAACAAACAGCCAATGCATCTCCCATTGCCATTGTTAATGTAGTAGATGTTGTGGGTGCGATATCTAAAGGACAAGCCTCTTTTGTAACACTGATATCAAAAAATATATCTGCATAATTTGCTAAAGTAGAGTTTGGAGTTTTTGCCATTGCAATCATTGGAATATCAAATCTTTTAAGATGGGGAAGAATTTGTATTAACTCTTCACTCTCCCCTGAATATGATATAGCTAAAACAGCATCATCTTTTCCAATCATACCTAAGTCACCATGCATAGCTTCTGTTGGATGAAGGAAAAAAGAACTTGTACCTGTACTAGCTAGTGTTGCAGCTATTTTTGTCCCTACAAGTCCAGATTTACCTACACCTGTAACAATGAGTTTACCTTTAGTTTTAAAAATAAGCTCAACAGCTGCATTCATATCAAAAGTATTCTCAACTGAGGCTCTTTCTAACTCTTTTGCTTCAGTTAGTAAAACCTCTTTTGCAATCTCATTATAATTCATAATAGATCCTTACTGAACAAATATAGTAGGCACAATCATAGGGTATTTTTTATATTTTCTAACACAATGTTTTCTAACAACTTTTCTAATTTCATCTTCTAAATATTTATTATTTTTAAAGACACCCTCTTTTGCATTTGTTAAGAATATTTCTAAAATATCTTCAATCTCTTTTGCAAAGAATCTATCTTGTTTATCTGGAACTAATCCAAATGAAGTGACTCTTGTTCTTTCTGAAAGTTTTCTATCACTTTCACTTATTTGTGCAACAATCATAACAACACCTTCATTTGCCATTGTTTGTCTATCTAAAACAATGTCATCAGCTATTTTATGATTTAGTTGATTATCAATATAAGTTTTTCCAGTCTTAACTGTTTTTACTTTTTTAAGATATTTAGGTGTAACTTCAACTTGCTCACCATCACTCATGATATAAGTATTTCTCTCTAGTACACCACATGCAATACCTGTTTGTTGATGTTTAACTGCATGGTTGTATTCTCCATGAATTGGCATAAAGAATTTTGGTTTTACAAGTCTAAGCATAAGTTTTTGTTCTTCTTGTGCAGCATGTCCTGAAACATGAATTTCTGAGAAGTTTTGATATGCAACTTCCGCACCAGCTTTTAAAAGGTGGTTGATGATTTGAGAAACACTCGCTTCATTTCCAGGAATTGCTTTAGCAGAAAGAATGATTTGATCACCTGGCTTAATTTTAATATGTCTATGCTCATGTATAGACATTCTATATAGTGCACTCATAGATTCACCCTGAGAACCAGTTGTTATGATTAAAACTTGCTCATCATTGTACTTGTGAACTTCATGTGGATCAATAAATTGATCTCTTGGGAATTTGATATATCCTAAAGCCATTGCAAGCTCTAAGTTTTTCTCCATAGATCTTCCAATAACACAAACTTTTCTTCCATATTTTAAACCATGTTCAATTGCTTGAGAAACTCTATGGATATTTGATGAGAAAGTTGACATTATAACTCTACCTTTAGCTTTTGAGAAAAGGTTGTCAAATGTAGGACCAACAGTTGATTCAGATTTTGTGAAACCTGCTGTATGTGAGTTTGTAGAGTCAGACATTAATAATAAAACACCCTTCTCTCCATAATGTGCAAATCTATGTAAATCTGTTGGAAATCCATCAATTGGAGTGTGGTCGATTTTGAAATCTCCCGTATGTATGATTGTTCCAGCTTCAGTTGTAATAGCTAATGATGAAGCATCAATTATAGAGTGAGTAACATGCATCCATTCTATTTCAAAATCCCCTATTTTAATAGGAGTTCTTTTTTGAATTGCTTTAAAATAACTTCTGTGTTGTCTCATTTTATGTTCATCAAATTTTGAACCAATCATCTCTAATGGTAAAGATGTTCCATAAACTGGAAATTGCATCTCTTTAAATAAATATGGCATTGCACCAATATGATCTTCATGACCATGAGTGATAATAATTGCAGCGATTTTATCTTTGATTTCTCTAATATAAGTTAAATCAGGGATTAAAATATCAACTCCATGCATATCTTCATCAGGAAAACTCATACCAACATCAACAATAATTGCACTTTTTTCAGTCTCAATTACCATCATGTTTCCACCAATTTCACCTAATCCACCAAGTGGAGTAATTCTAACTTTTTGTGTAGCGTTTAGATTTAATTTATTGTGTGGGTTAAGTCTATCTTTGTGGATTCTTTCATTTATAACATGAGCTTTTCTAAGGTCTGTTATCCAACCATCACCAGATTGATCTTCCATTTTAGGAACAACTATTTTTTTTCTTTTGTTCATTGGTCTTTTTGGTTTTTGCTTTTTTGGAGCAGCCTCTGTTGCTTGTGTAGTGTTTGCAACTTTTGAAGTTGCTGGAGCAGAATTTTCTACAACTGGAGTATCAGTCTGTACTGTTTTGTTTTCTTCCATTTATTATTGCCTTTGTATATATTTGGCTATACAAAGATGAACTAACCTCATGAGGTCGAATATTATCACTAATTCCAAGCTCTTCAAATAAAGAAAGAATAGTCTCTTTTGGAACAACAGATGAAATATTTTTAGATAGCTTTTTTCTAGGCTGTTGAAAACAAGCCTTTAAAAAACTATTAAAATCCTTATCCATTTTTTTAGACATATCTTTTTTTATGTAAAGAATTGAAGAGATAACTTTTGGAGGAGGATCGAAAGATTCTGGTGGCACATCAAATAAAATCCTAGACTCTTTTGAGCATAGTTTTGATATTACACCCAATGCAGAAAACTCTTTGTCTCTTTCATTGGCAGAAAATTTTTCAGCAACCTCTTTTTGAACCATTACAATAATGTGTTCACAAGCATCATCTTCAAATGCTCTTAATATTATATTAGTCGCAATATAATAGGGCAAATTAGCGATTAAATCATACTTACTATCATGTAAACTTTTTTGTTTATCCCAAGCTTCTAAAACATCGGTGTGGACCAGTGTTAGAGAACCATTTTCTATAGGAGTAGCAAACTTAGTTTTTAATATAGTAAATAGATCTGTATCGACCTCGTAGGCAGTTACATCTTTGCATTTGACTAAATTTTTCGTCAAATCACCTAATCCAGGCCCAATTTCGACAATATGATTATTGTTCTTGGGCATCGATTGGATGATTCTTGATAAGACTGTGTCATCTTTTAAAAAGTTCTGACCATATTTCTTTTTTGCTTTTACTTTTTCCATAAGAAGAAAGATTATATATGAACTTAACTTACATTTAGATAAGATAAAAAGTTAAAAATGATTAAGGATAAGAAGTGAGCAATTTTGCAAAGAGAATAATTCCATGTTTAGATGTAAAAGATGGAAGAGTTGTTAAAGGTGTTAATTTCGTTGGATTAAAAGATGCAGGTGACCCTGTTGAGGTTGCAAAACGATATAACAATGAAGGTGCAGATGAAATTACTTTCTTAGATATAACAGCTAGTCATGAAAATAGAGATACAATAGTTCATATAGTAAAAGATGTGGCAAAAGAGGTCTTTATCCCCCTAACAGTAGGTGGTGGTATAAGAACTTTAGAAGATATATATAAACTACTAAATGTAGGGTGTGATAAAGTTTCTGTAAACTCAAGTGCAGTTGTAAACCCTGGGTTTATAGATGAAGGTGCAAAAAGATTTGGTAGCCAATGTATAGTTGTTGCTATTGATGTAAAAAAAGTAGCAGATGGCTCTTATCACGTTTTTGTAAAGGGTGGTAGAGAAGATACTGGACTTGATGCACTAGCTTGGGCAAAAGAGGTTTATAATAGAGGTGCAGGTGAGATATTACTTACTTCTATGGATACAGATGGTGCAAAAACCGGTTTTGAATTAAATATTACACAACAAATATCAAGTTTAATAGATATCCCCGTAATTGCAAGTGGTGGTGCGGGAACTATGGAGCATATGAAAGAAGCTTTTGAGCATGGAGCAAGTGCAGCATTAGCTGCTTCAATTTTCCATTTTAAAGAGATAGATATTATGGATTTAAAACACTATTTAAGAGATAACAATATACCAGTAAGGATTTAATATGAAAAAATACTTATTTTTACTAATACCTTTTCTTCTAAATGCATATGAAATTAACTTTAGTAAAAAATTTACAAAAGATTTAATACCAAATATTTTGGGTGCAGATATTTCAATAATTGTTGAAGATAAAAAAGAAAAAGAAGTGATTGAAAGATTGGACATTTTTAATAATAAAATTAAAGAGTACAATAAAGTGGAGAAACAATTAGGTTCATTTAATGTAAGACCTCAATATCAAAGAAGCAGTAATAGCCCTAAAATATATGGCTATAAAGGGACTTTAAATTATAAAATAGAAACTACTGATGCATTAAATATGGGAGAGTTTATCTCTATGATAACTTCACTAAAAGAGGATAGGGATACTTCAGTATCTTTAAATAATCTTTCATGGAGAGTAAAAGATGATAGCTACAATGTAATATTAGACTTGCTAAGACTTGAGTCAATAGAGTGGGTAGAAAATTATGCAAAAAATCTTTCTGCTGATTTAAATAGAACTTGTAGTGTAAAAGTAGTAGATTTACAAAATAACATTTTACATACATATAGAGAAGCAGTTGCAAGTTTAAGAATTGATTCATCTCTTAAAAGAGAAAATGTACCAGTACCTGAAGTATCACAACAAAAAATCTCAATCACTACCAACTATAAATTGGAGTGCAAATGATTGTTTGTGCTGGAGATATAGAGAGTTTTAAATATGCAGAACCTATGGGAATAGGCTTAGTTGATATGGCAATAAACCTAACTCGAAGATGTCTGTTCAATAAGCCTGAGTTTATTTTATTTATAGGAACAGCTGGAAGTTATGGAAATCACAATATATTAGATATTGTTGAATCAAAGCGTGCTTCAAATTTGGAGTTGTCATTTTTAGAAAACAACTCTTATACACCTATTGATAATGTCCTAGAATCAGAAAATAAATTTGTAAAAAATGACACCATAGTAAATAGTTCAAACTATATTACTACAAACTTTGAACTTGCAAAAAAGTATAATGACTATGGAATAGGTATAGAAAATATGGAGTTTTTTTCTGTTGTAAAAGTGGCAAAGGAGTTTGAAATTCCAGTTGCTGGAATATTTGCAGTAACTAACTATACAAAACAAAATGCCCATGAAGATTTTAAAAAGAATCACAATGCGGCAATGGAAAAAATCACAAAATATTTATTAGAAAAAAATATAATTAAGTAATATGATGTTTCATGTTTCATGTGAAACATTATAAAAAAGGAAAAAATTGCAATCAATATATGACTTTACTTTAGATGAATTAAAAGGGAAACTAAAACCTTCATTTAGAGCAAAACAGGTTTATAATTGGATATATAAAAAATATGCTACTTCTTATGATGAGATGAAAAACATACCAAATGATTTAAAAGATGATTTAAAAAAGAACTATGCAATTGATATTTTAAAGATTATAAAAAAAGAGAAAAGTAGTGATGGAAGTATAAAATATCTTTTCCAACTTCATGATGGGCATACTATTGAAACTGTATTTTTATTAATGCGTGAGAAACAAATAGGTGATGATGGAGTTGTTGAAAAGGGTGAAAAATATACTGTTTGTATATCAACACAAGTAGGATGTAAAGTAGGGTGTACTTTTTGTTTGACTGCAAAGGGTGGTTTTGTTAGAAATCTAAGTGTTGGAGAAATCGTTGCCCAAATTGTAAATATGAAAAGAGATAATAATATTGACGAAAATAAATCACTGAATATAGTATTTATGGGAATGGGTGAACCACTAGACAATTATGATAACTTTGTTCATTCTGTAAAAGTATTCTCACAAGAAGAGGGCTTATTTATTAATAGAAGAAGACAAACAGTCTCAACTTCAGGAATATCTTCAAAGATAGAAAAACTAGGAAATGAAGATTTAGGAATACAACTTGCTATCTCTTTACATGCAGTTGATGATGGATTAAGAAGTGAATTAATCCCTATGAATAAAGCATATAATATCAAATCAATAATAGATGCTGTGAAAAAATTCCCAGTTGATGCTAGAAAAAAAGTGATGTTTGAATACCTTGTAATAAAAGATAAAAACGATGATACTGCAAGTGCTAAAAAACTATTATCATTACTTGATGGAATAAAAGCAAAAGTAAATCTAATATATTTTAATCCATATCCAGGCACTACATATCAAAGACCAGAAAGCAAAAAAATGGTAGAATTCCAAAATTACTTAATAGGTAAAGGTTTACTTTGCACAATTAGAGAATCAAAAGGTTTAGATATCTCAGCTGCATGTGGACAACTTAAAGAAAAGGATGCTGATGGAACCGCTTGATTTAGCAATGTTAATATTTATAGTAGGCGTTATTATAGTATCGGCAATAGGATTTTTTAAAAGTTATAAGAATAAGGAAGATTAATGGTAGTAACAAGATTTGCACCAAGTCCAACAGGTTATTTACATATTGGTGGACTACGAACAGCTTTATATAGTTATTTATGGGCTAGAAAGTCAAAAGGTGAGTTCAAGTTAAGAATTGAAGACACTGATACAGCAAGAAATAACGAAGATGCACTCGGTGCAATTATGGAAGCTTTTGAGTGGGTTGGTTTAGATTATGATGGAACAGTAGAGTATCAATCAAAAAGAAACGACATTTATAAAAAGTATATAGATCAACTTTTAACTGAAGGGAAAGCTTACCATTGTTATATGAGTAGAGAAGAGCTTGATGCTTTACGAGAGACTCAAATGGCAAATAAACAGACTCCAAGATACAATGGAACATGGAGACCAGAAGATGGTAAAACATTGCCAGCTATTCCAGAAGGTATTGAACCAGTAGTTAGAATAAAATCACCTCAAAGTGGAACTATTACCTTTGTTGATGGGGTAAAAGCTACTATGAATTTTGAATGTAGTGAAGTTGATGATTTTGTAATAGCTAGAAGTAATGGAGTACCTACTTATAACTTTGTTGTTGCAATTGATGATGCCTTGATGGGTATGACAGATGTAATAAGAGGTGATGACCACTTAAGTAATACTCCAAAACAAATAGTAATTTATAATGCTCTTGGTTTCACTCCACCAAAATTTTATCATATCCCAATGATAAATAATCCATCAGGTAAAAAACTATCTAAAAGAGATGGTGCAATGGATGTAATGCAATATAAAAAAGATGGATATTTACCAGAAGCACTTTTAAACTTTTTAGTAAGACTTGGTTGGTCAAATAAAGATCAAGAGATATTTTCAATGGAAGAGATGTTAGAACTGTTTGAACCAACAAATATAAATAAATCAGCATCAGCTTATAATGAAGAAAAACTTTTATGGTTAAATTCACACTATATAAAAAATGTATCAAACGAGAGATTGGCACGTGAGTTAGAGTTTTTTGACTGTCATATTCATGGACATGATAAAAAAGAGATGCTATTAGATTTAACAAAAGAGAGAGCTCAAACATTGGTTGAGCTAAAAGATGCTATTAATATTATCTTAGAAACACCAAGTGACTATGAAGCAAAGGGTGTTAAAAAATTTGTTAAAGATGAGACTAGTTTAAAAATGTTAGAAAACTATGTAAAACTACTTGAAGAGAAAAGTGATACTCTTCATTTAAGTATTGATTATGAAGCTATAACTAAACCTTTTATTGAAGAGTTTGAACTAAAATTTCCTCAACTATTTCAACCAATAAGATTAGCTTTAACAGGAACTACACAAGCACCATCAGTTTATGATATCATGGAGGTACTTGGTGCAAAAGTAACATGTGAAAGAATTAAAACAGCATGTGAAAAAAACTTTAATAAAGAGTAATCTCACTCTTTATTAAAACTCACACTACACACAATTTTTATATAAAAACAATATAATACCTTTTAAAGGATATATTATGAAAAAAATCTACAAAGCAAATAATATAAACTGCGAAAGTTGCAAAAACCTAATAAAGGCCTCTTTAGAAGATGAATTTGGAACAATAGAAGTTGATTTGACAAAAACTCCAAAAGAGATTACTTTAGAGATAAATTCTAATGAAGAAGAGAATAAGTTAAAAGAAGAAATGAAAGACTTAGGCTTTGATATATTAGATTAAAGGTTAAATTATGGCAAAAGAGAAGATTAATTTAAACATATCAGGTATGACTTGTGTTAATTGCTCTGGTGGAATAGAAAAGTTTTTAAATAAAAAAAAGGGAGTAATCTCTGCAAATGTAAGTTTTGCTTCAAGTGAAGGGGAGTTTATTGTAGATGATACTCTTTATTCTAAAGAAAAATTATTTAACGACATACAAAAACTAGGGTATAAACCAGAAGAAGATTTAAAAGCTTTAGAAAAAGAGCAACTACTCTCTTTTTCTAAACTAAGAAAAACATTTATTATATCTATAACTTTGACTATTGCCATTTTTTGTCTAGCATTCTTAAATATATTTAATGATGAGTTGACAAAATATTTAGTGTTTTTTATAGCTTCAATTGTTCAATTTTATTGTGGGTTTAGATTTTATAAACTAGGTATAAAATCAGTAATAAACAGAAACTATGACATGAATGTACTAGTAGCCTTAGGTACAAGTGCTGCATATTTTTATTCCTCTGCTGTTGTTTTCTTTCCAAGTTTATTTCCAGAAAACCTAATGTTTTTATACTTTGATGGAGCAGCTGTTATTATCACTTTCGTTCTTTTAGGTAGATACTTAGAAGAAAACTCAAAACTAAAAGCTAGTGACTTTTTAAAAAAACTTATGAATTTAGCACCTGTAAATGCTAATTTAATAGATGAAAATAAGAATATAAAAACAGTATTGGCAAGTGATTTAAAACTAAAAGATATAGTCCTCGTAAAAAGTGGAGAAAAGATACCCACAGATGGCCTTATTATTGAAGGAAATGCAGATATTGATACTTCAATGATAACAGGTGAATCAATGCCAGTTTTTAAAAAGATTGGTGATGAGGTTTTATCTGGAACATTAAATAGTAATGGTGTGATAAAAGTTGAGGTAAGTAAAGAATCTGCTGATACAACTCTATCAAAAATTATAACACTTTTAAAAACAGCCCAAAGTAGACAAATACCAATTAGTAGATTTGCAGATAAAATTGCAAATATTTTTGTACCTACAGTGATTGCTATTTCAATAGTCACATTTTTAATTTGGGGCTTGATGTTTGGTGATTTTCAAAAAGCAATAATAGCTTCAATTAGTGTTTTAATTATCTCTTGTCCTTGTGCTTTAGGATTGGCAACTCCCATAGCAATAGTGAGTTCAGTAAGTAGGGGAGCAAAAGAGGGAATTTTAATAAAAAATCCAGAAATTTTAGAAGAGATAAAAGAGATAAAATACGCAGTATTTGATAAAACAGGAACTTTAACTAAAGGTGAAATAACTGTTTCAAAAACAAATATTGATGAAAAATATTTTGAATTAATAGGCTCTATTGAAAACTATAGTGAACATCCCATCTCTAAAGCTATAGTAAATTTTATCAAAGATAAAAAATATGATGTAAATAAAGAGATAAAAGATATTGATATTATCCCTGGAAAAGGTATAAAAGCTTTTTTTAATGATGATGAAATAATTTTAGGTAATAAAAAGTTATTAGATGAAAATGACATTGAAATAGATAAAAAACACGAAGAGTTTTATTTAGAAGAGTTAGAAAAATCAAATGGATTAATCTATGTGGCTATAAATAAAAAAACTATAGGCTCTTTTTCTTTGGAAGATAAGTTAAAAGAAGATGCCATAAAAGTAATAAAAGAGTTAAAACTGTTAAATATAGAACCTATTTTATTAACAGGTGATAATAATATAACAGCTCAAAAAATAGCTGAGAAACTTGGTATTAAAAAAGTTTATAGTGAAGTTTTACCAACCCAAAAATATGAAATAATAAAACAGTTACAAGAGAAATCAAAAGTGATGTTTATAGGAGATGGAATTAATGATGCTCCTTCAATAAAACAGGCAAATATAGGTATTACTTTAAATTCTGGTTCTGATATTAGCAAAGATGCTGGAGATATAATTTTAGTAAATAATGAGTTGATGTCTATTATAAAAAGTATTAATTTGTCTATTGAAACTATGAATGTAGTAAAACAAAATCTATTTTGGGCTTTTGCTTATAATATACTTGGTATTCCCCTTGCAGCAGGTGTTTTATACCCAATCTTTGGACTTATGTTAAATCCTATGTATGCAGGTATTGCTATGAGTTTTTCTTCTGTAAGTGTTGTGTTAAATTCATTGAGGTTAAAAATTAAAAAGTTGTAAATATAATTTACAACTTTTTTTTAATGTATTTCATAAACTCCACTGCTACCATCTTTATTTATATATATTATGTTGTAGGCTTGTTTCATATTACCCTGTTCCATACCTGGACTGCCTATTGGCATACCTGGAACTGAAATACCTAAAATATCAGGTTTTTCATTTAGCATTTTTTGCACAGCACTATAATCTACATGTCCTTCTATAAAATAACCATCTACAATTGCTGTGTGACAAGAAGTCTGTCCTGCTTGTAAGCCAACTCTTTTTTTTAATTTATTGACATTGTTTGTTTCTATGGTTTTTACGTCAAAACCTTTACTTTTCATTATGTTTATCCATTTTTCACAACAACCACAATAAGGAGATTTGTAGACAGTCATAGTTTTACCTTCCATTGCGAAAATTGATGTTGCAATGAATAATAGTGATAATATTACTTTTTTCATTTATTTTCCTCTAATACTTTCTTTTTTGATTTATACTCTTCTTCAGATATGTCGCCACTTGCAAACTTTTCTTTTAAGATATTAATTGCAGTATCTTTTTCATATTTATTCTCTTTATTACTAAAAATTGAAAATATTAAAAAAACAATAATTCCCCAAAAAATAAGCATTCCAAATCCATGAAGCAGTGTCATGTTCATATTCATAAAATGAAACATCATATCCCTTTTTTTTGTGTTATGTTATCAAGCCTATGTGTAGAGTGTGTGGAAAAGAACTAAGAGAAACAAAATCTTAAAAAAATATTATGCTACAATTACTTTTTTAAAAGGAATAAGATGAAGATACTTTTGATGGAAGATGATTTGATTTTAAATGAGATTATTGAAGAACACCTTCAAGACAAAGGTCACACAGTTATTTCTACATATGATGCAAACTCAGCCCAAAATCATCTTTATGAAGATACCTTTGATTTACTTTTACTAGATGTAAATGTTCCAGGATTTACGGGATTTGAGTTACTAAAAGAGTTAAGAGATAATGGTATAAAAATCCCTGCTATATTTATCACTTCCCTTGATATGATAGATGATGTTGAAAAAGGTTTTGCTTCAGGTTGTGATGATTATATTAAAAAACCTTTTGAACTCAAAGAGCTTGATTTACGAATAAACAATATAAAAAGACTCTTTAATATTGACCTTTCAACACTAAAAATATCTGAGAACTGCATAATTGATAAAGAAAATCTTATGATTATCATAGAAAATAAAAACATACATATTACTCAAAAAGAGTTAGATGTATTGATTTACTTGTATAATAATAAAGAAAAAGTAGTAAGTATAGATGAACTTAGTTTAAATCTTTGGAGTTATGAAGATAGTCCAAGTTCAGCAACAATAAGAACATATATAAAAAACTTACGAAAACTATTAGGTGAAAACTATATATTAAATATAAGAGGAGTAGGTTATCGATTTAACAACAACTGAGAAGAATACCTTTTTTAGATTTCTGTCTTTATATTTAGGCTCTGCTTTTATTCTAATGATTTTAGTAGCCTTTTTATATTTTCAAAATGAAAAAACTCTCTATTTTGATTTAACAAAATCAAATATGCAAAATGTAGTTTCAAAGCTTTCCAATGAGATTATCTTTGCACATATGAGAGGAACACACTTTAATCAAGATGAATACTTAGAAAATAGAGATTACAGACTCTCTTTTTATGATGAAAACCAAAAGAAACTTTTTGGAAATATTGATGAAGAGATAGATTTTGATAAAAAGTTTATAAAAAATGATGATTTTATAATGATTATTGATAACTCTACTGTAGGACATTTGGGTATAGATTATATAGTTATAAAAGATAACTCTTTTACTAAAAAAATAGATAATCTTATGGGTAAGATTATAGTTGCTTTTATTAGCTCTTTTTTGTTTATCTCTTTTGTTGGATTCTATTTGGCAAAACTATTTTTAAAGCCAATTAAAGATGAGAGGGAAAAGTTAAATAATTTCATCAAAGATACTACCCATGAGTTAAATACACCAATTAGTGCAATATTGATGTCAACAGAGAGTGAAAACCTAAACTCAAGACAAATAGAGCGTATAAAACTAAGTGCAAAACGAGTATCTGAAATATATAAAGATTTAACGTATGTATTTTTGAGAAAAGATATAAAAGCAAACGAGTCAGAAGAACTTGATTTGGCTTTTTTAATAAAAGAGCAATTAGCCTACTTTGAACCTTTAGCAAATAAAAAAAAGATAGAGATTACTTTAAATATTGAACAGTTCTTTTATAAGATTGAAGAGGATGAGTTTATAAGACTATTTAACAATATAGTCTCTAATGCTGTAAAGTATAATAAAATAAATGGGAAAATAGAGATATCTTTAAAAAATAGAGTATTGACAGTAAAAGATACAGGTATAGGAATAGAGACTCCAAAACTAAAAGATATATTTAACAGATATTATAGAGCTACCACAGAACAGGGTGGTTTTGGTATAGGACTAAATATTGTTTATGAAATTGGTAAAAAATATAATATTAAAGTAGAAGTTGAATCTATTTATAATGAAGGTACAACAATAACTCTTCGATTTTAATCTCCACACAATCTCCACACTAAAAAGATAGAATTCCTAAACTAAAAATTTAGGAGTTCAAGAATGAAAAACTTATTTAAACTGTTTGCTGGTTTATTAATAGCATTTAATTTAGTACATGCTGATCCTTTACTTCAAGAAGGAAGTAAAGATGGCTATGATATAAAACTAAGTAGTGAAAAATCATTAGTTGTTGGTAGTAATGAAATAGTAATCGAGTTATTTAAAGATGAAGCTATTTTAACAAGTGCAAAAGTTAAAATTAAATTTTATATGCCTGAAATGCCGGGTATGCCATATATGGAAGATGAATCTAAAGCAAAACTTATTGATGGCAAATATAAAACAAATGTAAACTTTTCAATGGGTGGAACTTGGCAATACCAATTAAAGTTTAAAACAGAAGATGGGAAAGTTCATAAAGTAAGAGGGAGTGTAAACCTCTAATGCTAAGAAATAGTTTTATTCTGCTTTGTTTGATGATTTCAAGCTCATTTGCCCAAAGTTTGGAAGAGATAATAAATAGTGCCATAAATAATAACAGAGATTTACAAGCTATTGAAAAATCTATACAAATAGCAAATGAGCAAATTAAGCTATCAAATAAGTGGGATAATCCTATTTTGACCATTGGTGCCAATGACTTGCAGTTCGACACTTCTCGTAGAGATTTGGAGCCAATGCAAGCACAATATCTAGGCTTCTCACAGAATATTCCAATAAATGATAAATTTACTCTACAAGAAGAGATAGCACAAAAAGATAAAAACATTGCACAGCTAAATTATGAAGATGCAAAACTAAAATTAAAATCAAAACTTATTCAATATGTATATAGTATAAAAATATTAGAAAATAAGTATTCATTGCTAAATGAGTATCAAAAAAATATAAAAAGTTTGGAAGATTTAACTACTTCTTTATACGAAAATAGTAAATCAAATCAAAACATGATAATAGACCTAAAAACAGACTATTTAAAAATTGAAGTTCAAAAAGAAAATCTAAAAAATATAATCAATAACAGCTATTTAAAACTTGAAGAGATAACTTATGACAAAGTATCAAGTATAGATATTGCTTTGGATATAAAAGAGCTAATTTTTGTAAAAGAGATATCAACTCATCCAAAAATAAAAATATTAGAACAAAACAGTGAAAAGTTTAATAAACAAGCCCTTTTAGAAGATGCAAAAAAATTATCAGATGTAAAAGTAAATGTAGCATATTTCCAAAGGGATGATAAGTATAAAGATTACGCAAATATCTCTTTATCTATTCCCTTAGCACTATATGGCAAAGAGAATATAAAGATAGTGCAAGCAAAAATGAAAGCAAGTGAGTTTAAAGATAAGCTTGATGATATGAAAAAAAGTTTTGAGTTAAAATTAGCTTCTCTTCAAAATGATATAGATAGTTCATATAAAAAATATCAGCTTATAAAAGAGAGGATTATTCCTCTGCAAGTGAATAATCAAGATACTATTGAAAAATACAATAGTTTAGGAATAACACAGCCAAATGAGATATTAAAAAATCTAAATAAAATAATCAAAAATAGAGTTGCAGCATATGATGAGATGAAAAATTATTTTGATGCATATGGCAAAAGCTACTACTTCACCCAAGGAAAAATTAGATGAGAAATATACAAAAACTATTTTTATTTTTACTATTTGTAGGGGTCTTAAATGCCCAAATTCTTGAGGTAAATCAGCTATTTAATAAAAAGATTGTAAAAGTTAAAGATGAGACTATTTATGAGACAAAAAGCTTTTACGGAGAGACTTTGTTTGCAGAAGATAGTATCAAAGATATAGTTCTTAGATTTGATGGGTATGTAAGTTCTTTAGAGGCAAATAAAAACTTAATGGAAGTAAAAAAAGGTGATAAGCTATTCTCTTTATACTCAGACAAAATAGAGAGTATAAAAAAAGAGATAGAGCTTACAAAGTCTATAAATAAGGCCTTGTATAAAAGCTCACTTGAAAAGCTTGACTCTTTGGATGTAAAATTATCCCAAATAAAAAATAAAGATATATCATATTATGCCCCATTTGATGGGATAGTTTTAAATAAAAAGATAAATGATGGCTCATATATAAAAACTGGCACTTTAGTTATGCAACTTGCAAACATAGATAAGATTTGGTTTATTTCAAAGGTTTATCAAAGTGATTTAGGTTTTTTATCAAATGATATGGATGCCAAAATCAAAATAGATGGTATCGATATGAACTTTAAAACAAAAGTTGATTATATCTATCCCTTTGCAAACAATCAAAGTAAAACTATAGATGTAAGGTTTGTAATTGATAATAAAAACAAAAAACTTTTTCCAAATATGTTTGGAAAAGCCCTTATCAAAAGTAGTTCAAAAAAGGTGCTAACCTTACCAAAAACTGCGGTCTTAGCTAAAGGAGATAAATATTATGTATTTAAGCCAATTTCAAAACAAGAGTTTGAGCCAGTTTTAGTGGAAGCTAGACGGGTATCTTCTTCAAAATATGAGATTGAAGAGGGATTAAGTGCTGGTGATGAGGTAATTGACAACGCTTTATTTTTATTGGATTCTGATGCCATTACAAATAGTTTGTATGATTCAGAAGATGAAGACTGGTAATAAGTAATGGTAGAATATATAATAAATAAAAGCGTACAGAATAAGTTTTTAGTTCTGTTTTGCGTAGTTATTTTGACAGTTGCCTCTTTTTGGGCTGTAAAAAACAGCTCTTTAGATGCACTTCCTGATTTATCACCTCCTCAAGTGATTGTTCAAGTAAAATGGGCAGGACAAAGTCCTAAAACAATAGAAGAGCAAGTCTCTTACCCTCTTATTTCAAACTTGATGAGCTTACCAAATATAGATACAGTAAGAGCTATGAGTTCATTTCAAAATGCTTTGATTTATATAATATTTAAAGATGGAACAGATCTTTATGACTCTAGAAATAGAATACTAGAACAACTATCCCAACTACAAGGAGCTTTTCCCGAGGGTGTTGATGTAGCAATTGGTCCAGATGCTACAGGTGTTGGTTGGGCTTATGAATATGCTTTAAAATCAAAAACAAAATCCCTAGAGGAACTAAGAACTTTACAAGACTATTATTATAAATATGCACTTTTAGGAGTGGATGGAGTATCAGAAATAGCCTCTATTGGTGGATTTATAAAAAACTATGAGATAACACTAAATCAAGATAAATTAGTTCAATACAACCTTAGTATCAATGAAGTAAAAAAAGCCCTTACTTCTAATAATGATGAAAAAGGTGGTCGAATCATCTTAGAAAATGGTTTTGAGCAGATGATTCAAGCAAAAGGTTATTTACAAAGTGTGGTTGATATAGAAAACATCACTGTTAAAACCTATGATTCCATACCTTTAAAGATAAAAGATATAGCAGAGGTCAATATAACTTCATCAAACAGACGTGGAATGGCTGATTTAGATGGTGAGGGTGAAACAGTTGGAGGGATTGTTGTTGTAAGATTTGGTGAAAATCCATATAAGGTTATAAAAGCAGTTAAAGAGAAGTTAAAAACTCTGCATGTGGATGATGTAGAAGTTGTGGAAACTTATGATAGAAGTTCTTTGATTGATAAAGCTATTGATACACTTAAAAACACATTATTGGAAGAATCAATTATTGTTATGGTGGTTACTGCTTTATTTTTATTTCATATTCGAAGTGCTTTAATTATAATCATAACTTTACCCTTAACAGTTTTATTTACTTTTCTTTGTATGAAACTCTTTGGAATGGGCTCAAATATTATGAGTCTAGGTGGAATTGCAATTGCTATTGGAGCAATGGTTGATGCAAGTATTGTAATGGTTGAAAATGCCCATAAACACCTACAAGGAAAAGAGAATATAAGCAACGAAGAGAGAATAAAAATCATCATAAAATCAGCAAAACAAGTGGGCCGTCCCATCTTCTTTGCTTTGATTTTAGTTGTGGTTTCATTTTTACCAATATTTGCCCTAACAGGACAAGAGGGAAGACTTTTTTCTCCTCTAGCTTTTACTAAGTCATTTGCTATGATTTCAGGTGCCATTTTATCTATTACACTGGTACCTATTTTAATGATATTTTTTATACGTGGAAAAATCATGGATGAGAAGAAAAATTATATAAATAGATTCTTTATAGCTTTATACTCTCCATTGTTAAAATTATCACTTAGATTTAGATATTTGGTTGTAGTTATATTTTTCGCAACTTTAATTTTGGCATATCCAGTTTATAAAAATCAGAATTGGGAATTTATGCCAATGATGAATGAACAAACCTTTATGTACATGCCCGTAACCCCCTATGGTATTGGTGTTGATTTAGCAAAAGAGCTTACACAAAAGACTGATAAGATTTTAAAATCATTTCCAGAAGTACAAACTGTATTTGGAAAAGCAGGGAGAGCTGATACGGCAACGGATCCAGCACCCTTAGCTATGATTGAGACTATTATTCAATTTAAACCCCAAGACCAATGGCGAGAGGGAATGACTTATAAAAAGCTAATGCAAGAGATGGATGAAAAACTAAGAGTTACTGGACTTATAAACTCTTGGACATATCCTATTCGAGGAAGAATTGATATGCTTCTAACAGGGATTAGAACTCCTTTAGGAATAAAGTTGTATGGAAATGACCATCAAAAGTTAGAAGAGATAGCTTTAAAGATAGAGCAAAAGCTTAAAAAGTTTGATAAAACCCTATCTGTATCATCTGATAAGATGAATTCGGGATACTATTTAAATATAAATTTAGATGAAGAGATGTTATCAAGATATGGAATAACTAAAAATGATATTTTATCAACTATCTCTTTAGGAGTTGCAGGAGCTAAAATATCTACTTATCTTGATGCACTAGAGCGATATCCCATAAGTTTACGGTATGAAACAACTCAAAGGGAAGATATAACATCTTTAGAAAATCTTCAAGTAAAAACAAAACTTGGCTTTCAACCTTTAAAAGAGTTCGCAAGTTTAAATTATGAAGAGGGACCATCTGTAATAAAATCAGAAAAAGCTTTAAATGTAAACTTCACATATATAACTCCTAAAGCTGATGTTTCAGTAAAAGAGTATAAAGATAAAGCCCAAGAGCTTTTAAAAGAGATAAAACTGCCTTCAGGTTTTTATTATGAGTGGGCAGGGCAAAGTGAGTATTTAGAGTCTGCCATGAAAAAGTTAGCATATATTATACCTTTGACTTTTGTGATTATATTTATACTTATCTTTTTTGCTCTTAGAAATCTTACATATACGATGATTATATTTTTTACTCTGCCTTTTGCAATTACTGGGGGAATATTTTATTTAGATTATCTAAACTTCAATATCTCAATTGCAGTAATCGTTGGATTTCTAGCTCTCCTTGGTGTTGCAGCAGAAACTTCAATCGTAATGCTTGTATATTTGCATGAAGCTATGGTAGAATTAAAAGATAAATGTATATCACTAGATGATGATAAGCATGTTTTTCATGCCATTTATAAAGGAGCAGTTTTAAGACTTAGACCAAAGCTTATGACACTCTTTGCTATTTTGGGTGGATTGATACCTATTATGTATATTGATGGGGTAGGAAGTGAAGTGATGCAAAGAATTGCAGCACCTATGATTGGAGGAATGATAAGTTCAGCCTTTTTAACGCTGATTATTATCCCTTCTATATTTTATATTTTAGCTTTAAAAAGAAGAGATAAAATCTTAGAACAGCAGTTATCTCATTAAAAAGATAACTACACGAAAAGTACACAAAGATTTTATAGAATAATAAAAGCTAAAAATCAAACAAAAAAAAGGATCTAAAAATGAAAAAATTTATGTTATTAGTAGCTGCGTTACTATTTACTGCTGGTGTTGCTATGGCTGATGGTAAATCAGGTTCATGTGGAGCTGGAAAATGTGGAGACTCTAAAAAAGAGATGAAAAAATCTGCTTCTTGTGGTAGTGGAAAATGTGGTGGTGAAATGAAAAAAGGTATGAAAAAAGATGGATCATGTGGAACTGGAAAATGTGGTGATTCAATGAAAGAGAAAAAAGAGATGAAAAAATCAGGTTCATGTGGAACTGGAAAATGTGGTGATTCTAAAAAAGATATGAAATAATTTTTGTTTTCATATAGTTAGGGTGTAGACTTCTACACTCTAATATTACATAAAACTTTCAACTTATACATTGTATAAAAATAAGCAAATATTGCAGCAGAATAAATCATAAAAAACATACCAACAAACAAATAGATGTAATCTAGTTCAAAATATTTAACAATAATATATGAAACCAATGTTTTAGCAATAATTTGTCTATATATTCCTATATAAAATATCATCTTAGGTTGTTTGATAGCTTGAAGTGTTGATACACAAACAAATAAAACAACATAAGCATAAAATATCCAAACTTCAACAAGTAAATAATCAAAGCCATATTGAACAACACCTATGTCATCATCAAATTGTGCAACTATGAGTTTCCCAAAAATATATAAGAAAATAATCCCAAAAGTTGATATTATAAAGCCATATTTAAAAGCTAATAAAACAATCTCTTTTACTCTATTAAATTGTTTTGCACCATAATTATTTGAGACTAATGAAAGAACAGCAGTACTTAGTCCAAGAGCTGGCAATAACATAAGTTGTTCTACTCTAAATCCAATTCCATATCCCGCTACTGCTTTATATCCATAATGTGTAACAAAATATGTAAGAATTATAGAACCAAAGGCCATTGTTAGCATATTGAGACTTGATGGGGTTCCTTGCTTGATAAAAGCCTTATAAACTCTAAAGTTGGGTAAATAGTACTCTAGCTTTTCAAAGTGTATAATCTTTGTTTGTAGGACTTTATAGAGCATATAAAACATATTTATAATTTGTATTAAAACAGTTGCAAAGGCAATACCTGCAATTCCCATACCTGGAATAACCCAAAAACCATAGATAAACAAGGGATTTAATGCCAAGTTTGCAAAAAAACCAAAAATCAAAGAGTTTCTATATGTTTTTGTATCTCCCCTTGAAACTAGTATGGCATTTAATGAAAAGTTTGTCATAAAAAATACTGCACCTAAAAGTATAATATTCATATACTCTAAACATATTTCAAGGTATTTACCTTCAGCACCTAGGATTTTAAATAGCAATGGAGCAGTAAAGTATCCCATAATAGAAAAAAGAACTCCAAGAATAATTAAAAAGCTAATACCTTTGTGGGCATATATGGAGGCAAGATGATTTTTTTTTCTTCCAAAAGAGTTTCCAATAAGTGCTGTAATTGCAGATGAAAAACCATATCCAAAACCAATAATTAAGAAAAATATCATAAAAGATAGGGATAAAGCAGCAATGGCTTGTGTTGAAATAAGTCCAGCATAAAATGTATCTACTACATTATACATGGTATTAAAAAACATACCAGTACTTGCTGGTATGGCTAACTCTTTTAAGAGTTTTGGAATTGGGGCTTCAAGCAAGTATTGCGTTTTATTCAAAAGTGTTCCTTACTTGAATTATATTATATAGTTTAGTCTTCGATTCTTATCATTACAGGTTTTATAGTAACAACTTTTGAGTTTTCTAATTGTGAAATCGCTTTGTGAATATTTTTTTCAATACAAGTATGCGTTGAAAGTAAAAGATGAGCACAAGTTTTATTAAATGGTTTTTGAATCATTTTTTCAATTGATATTTCATTTTCACCTAAAATAGTTGCAATTTTTGCTAAAACACCAACTTTATCTTCAATTCTTAGTCTCAAATAATATTTTGTTTCTATTTCATCTTTTGGCATAATTGTTAGGTTTTCTTTATTGTCACTCTCAAATCCTAACATTGGTGAACCTTTCCCACGTCGTGCGATATCTACGATATTTGCAATAACAGCACTAGCAGTTGCATCACCACCTGCACCTGGTCCATAATACATAGTTTCACCAACCTTATCTCCAATTACAGAGATACCATTCATAACTCCATCAACCTTTGAAATCATCTCATCTTTTGAGATAAATACAGGATGAACTCTAAGTTCAATTTGACTTCCTATTTTTTTAGCGATAGTTAGAAGTTTAATTGTATAGTTAAACTCATTTGCAAAATCAATATCAGGAGTATCAATATCTTGAATACCTTCAATTAAGATATCTTCAGGTTTTGCATCAATACCATAAGCAATAGAACCTAAAATAAGAAGTTTATGTGCTGCATCAAAACCACCAACATCAAAAGTTGGATCAGCTTCTGCATAACCTAACTCTTGAGACTCTTTTAAAATAGTATCGTAGTCTACACCTTCATTTATCATTTTTGTAAGCATATAGTTACAAGTACCATTCATAATCCCTCTAATAGACTGAATATGATTAGCTGTCAATCCATCTCTTAAGGCATTAATAATTGGAATACCACCAGCAACTGCTGCTTCATATTCAAAAGGAATATTTCCTGCAAGTTTTTCTAGGTCATATCTATGATAAGCAAGAAGTGCTTTATTAGCAGTAACTACTGATTTACCCTTTAAAAGGGCTTTTTGTACGATTTCATAAGGTTTTTCAATTCCACCCATTAGTTCAACAATAATATCAATAGAGTCATCTTCTAAAACTTTATCAATATCATTTGTTAATTCAATAGTTACATCTCTTTTTTTACTCAAATCGTTTACAACACCAATAGTAGGAACAATTTCAATACCAGCACGTGCGGTTATAATATCTTTGTTATCTTTTAATATGTTTGCTACACTTGCACCAACAGTTCCTACACCAATAATTGCGACTTTTAACATTTTTATTAATCCTTCTTATATTTCAATAGCAGTTGTATTATAAATTTTATGAGATAATGGAATGTGTTTAATTCTTTTGTTTAATAATCTTTTTTTTACCATACTATCACTAAATTTTTTACATATAAATATGCATTTGTGTATATTTATACCTTGGTTTTCTAAAATTCTGTAAACATTAGATATTTGTTCAATAATCTCTTTTAATATATGATTTGTAACTGTACCACATTTTATTTCAAGAAGTGTAATCTTATCATTCTTATGGATAATTAGACAGTCACAAAGCGTTGGTTCTATTGAACCAAATATTGATTTTTTCATTTTTAAGTCTTTTATTCCTAAATCTGGCTTGTATATTTGTTTAATATCTTTTTTACTTAGTTTACACGTATTATCTTTACATTCTGATGATGTATTAAATATTAAATTTAAAGTATTAATCATTTTTATTTAATATTCTTTCATTTAATTCATCACTTCTATCTAAAAGTTCATCTAGAACTTCATCAAAATTATCATTTGAAATACCAAATTTGTCTATTTCAAGTTTATTGACAGTTGTCTTTGTTTTTTCATTTTTAAATAAATAGGCTGAAACATCATCTTTTGATATTGCAAATTCATTATCTTTTTCAATATTGTCTAACTTGATACAGTTATTAATTTCATTTAAAATATAATCACTATGTGTAGTTACTAAAACTTTTGCTCCTGAATTAGAAAGTAAGACAATAAATTTGGCCATTTGTATTTGTGCTTTTGGATGGAGGTGAGCTTCTGGTTCTTCTATAACAAAAAAAGTTTTAGAAATATCTTCTGTATTTTTTAAAAAAACAATAAAAGGTAAAGTTTCCAATGTTGCTGAAGAGGCTAAATGCAAATCTAACCTTGTATTATTTTTTGTTTTTAAGTAGAAGTTTTTATAATTATCATCCAATTTTTCTTCTTCAATTGAACCCTTTATTATATTTCTTTGTAAAAAGTCAATAAGAAGTGTTTGAAGTTTTTTATTATCTGGATTGTCATGTTTAAAAATAGACAACCATTTAATATCTAATTTATTTGATCTAATATCAGAATAGTTTGTAATGAAATCTATCGTTGGTTTTGTAAGTCTTGCAGAGCTTGATTGTCCTTTATATTTGTCTCTTAATAATCCAGAGACAATTTCATCAAATGCTAAGATGAAACCTGTTCTTGAGGCTGGAAAATACTTTATACCTGAATAGCTAGAAAGATTATTTTTAAAGTATAAGAATATTTTATCAAGTATGTTACTTAAAAGCATGTATATGATTAAATCGTCATCAACATCTTTTGTATCATTAAATATTTCAATTTCATATTGATTTTCTTGAAATAAATCAGCTAGATTTAAATTATTTTCATAAAATATTTTTTCTAAAACATTTGAATTATTATTAAAACTTTTATTGATTAATTTTGTAAATAATGTATTTATTAAAAAATACATATGATTGATAAGATTATTAAAATCAGTTCTTTTATTTTCAAATGAAAAAATTACATGAGTAAATTTTCTATTTGTTTCTTTGATGTCTCTTCTTTCTATAATTGTTTCAATAAGAAACTTTGATTTTGGAAATAAAAGAAATAGAATTTCTTTTTCTTCAGGTTTCTCTTTTATTAAAGTTAAAAATTCATAAATAATGTGAGCCATATAACTCTTATGAGTAGAATTTTGTCCTACAAAAAGAGTTAAGTTTTTAACTTCAACTTCTGCTTCTTTTATATTTGCAAGATTTTCTACTCTAAGCTTCATTATTTATATCTCCTATAAACTATTTAAATATTTTTTTATATTTTTTGCTGCTTGTCTAATTCTTTTTTCATTTTCAATTAAAGCAATTCTTACATATTGGTCACCATATTGTCCAAATCCAATACCAGGACTAACTGCTACTTTTGCTTCTGTAAGAAGTTGTTTAGAAAATTCCATACTTCCAAGATGTGCAGCTTTTTCAGGGATTTTTGCCCAAATAAACATAGAAGCATTTGGTTTATTCATTTTCCATCCAGCATCTTTAAATGCTTCAAGCATAACATCTCTTCTATAATTATATTTTGCAATATGCTCTGCAACACAATCTTGTGGACCATCAAGGGCAATAGTTGCTGCAACTTGAATAGGTGTAAACATTCCATAGTCAAGCCATGACTTGATTCTTTTTAAAGCACCTATTAGTTTCTCATTTCCAACCATGAAACCAACTCTCCATCCTGCCATATTGTATGATTTACTTAAAGTAAATGATTCAACAGCAACATCAAGTGCACCTTCAGCTTGGAAAATTGACGGAGTTGTATATCCATCAAAAGTGATATCAGCATAAGCAATATCAGAGATAATATAAAATCTCTCTTTTTTAGCAAGGTCAACTAATCTTTGGTAAAACTCAGGTCTAACTGTTGCACAAGATGGGTTATGTGGGAAGTTAACTAAAACATATTTTACTTTTGGAATAGACTCTTTTAATGTTTTATTTAATCTTTCGAAAAATAACTCTTCATCTACTTCAAAACCTTCACCAAATGGTAATTCAAAATTATGAATAGCAGCACCTGCTAACATAAATGCATAAGAGTGAATAGGGTATGTAGGGTCTGGAACAACAGCCACATCTCCAACATTTACAATAGCTTGTACTAAGTGAACATATCCCTCTTTACTTCCCATTGTAGCAACGGCATGTTTATCTGGGTCTAAATAATCTACACCATATTTTCTTTTGTACCAATTACAAATAGCAAGTCTAAGTTTATAAATACCAGCACTTGCACTATAGCCATGGTTTTTTGACTTATCAGCTGTCTCTTTTAATTTATCTATAATATGTTGAGGTGCAGGACCATCTGGATTTCCCATTGAGAAATCTATGATATCTTCACCTTTTCTTCTAGCTTCCATTTTTATATTATTAACTTCAGCAAACACATAGTTTGGAAGTCTTTTCATTCTTTCAAATTCAATTTCGGGGAACACATTTACTCCTTGATTAATACACTTAATCCACGCTTTATATTAAATAGCGTGTATAAGTCTGTTATTTTTATATATTTTGTATTTTCTGGTATAGAAAGTGTTATACTTCTATAAACTTTTTCCTCTTTTGAAACCTTTAGTATATTCAAGTGTTCATCATAAAAAACAACATAAGGTAACCATCTATTTAGTGTTCTACTTACTATGTATATTTTACTTGCTTTATCAACTCGTATAAAGTAAGGAGATAAAGGTTTTGAAAAAACTACTTTTTCATTATTTGTGATATATGTTGCATCAAATAAAGAAGCATTTGTAGTATCTAGTTCATAAGTCCATTTATCATTATTTCCTTTTGTTATATCCAATACTCTACAGTCATGTTGAAATAACTCATTTGATAATACCAAAGGGTCAATGGCGGCTTCTGTTTTCAACTTTATTGTCCAAGTTAAACTTTCACTTCCATCATATATTGTGTGTTTTGTAAAATAGTAGTAATAACCTAGTGATTTTAGAGTATCTTTTAATATCTTAAATGATTTTACAGGATTACTATTTATTTTAAAAGTAACTTCTATATTTTTAGGATTGTTGAATGCTAAGTTTAAAAGTCCATTATCTTTTAAAGTTTTTAATATAGTTTGATAATTGAGTCCATCTACTGTTGTGTATTGGTACTCTTTTTTAAAGATAAAATTTATTAAATTTTTATGTGTTAGATAGTTTTGTGTACCTATAAAGTTTTCAATCTTTTGATTTAATAGCTCATTTGCATTTAAACTTATTACTAAAAAAATAGAAATTAAAATTTTTTTTATCATTATCTTCTCTTTTATTTCATTAAATTATATATTAAAATACCAGCTGCAACAGACACATTTAAAGAATCAAAATTGTTTTCCATACCTATTGAAACTTTTAAATCCAATTTACTAATAATCTTATTAGATAAACCTTCCCCTTCACTTCCTAGAAAAAGTGCAACTTTATCCTCTTTTGTGATGGTTCCATATTTTTTTAAATCTGTACCATTCATAGTTGCACCAATAAGTGCATAACCACACTGCTTTAACTCATTTGCAAGATCCAAAGAGTTTGGATACAAAGAAAATGGCATGTCTAGCATAGCACCAGAACTAGTTCGTATAACACCTGATTCATTCAGTGATTTTACTCCAGAAGCAACTATTCCATCAACACCTAGTGCGTAAGCAGTTCTTGTGATTGCTCCAATGTTACCCACATCTGTAAGACCATCAAGCACTACTATAAAATTGTTTTGTTTCATTTCGTTTATTGGAGTGTAATCGAACTCTTCTTTTAGTTTTAGAAAAAATCCTTGATGATTCCCACCTTTTGCCAAAGATTGGGCTTTTTTATTGTCAAGTCTGATTATTTTTTTACCAAGTTTTAAAAACTTTGAAAAAATCTTTTTATCTAATTCTTTAGAAAACATAACCTCTTCAATGATTGAAGGATGATTCTCTAAAACGTATAAAACTATTTGTTTGCCATATATTATCATAGGGGGATTCTATCCAAAATATGTTGATAATTATCTTTTGTATAAGTATATTTTTATTTAATAGTTATTCTAGTGTAAAATTGTGATGATTAATTTTTGTCTAAAAGTTTTTGATAGATATCTTTAATCTTTTCACCTGTTATTTTTGCAAGGAGTTTTGCTTTTACTTTTGGTGGTAAATCAAGCTCTTGAATGTCACTTAGTCCTAAGTTTTTACCAGAAGTCTTAATAGGTTCAATTATGACAACCCATTCACCTCTTATATTTGTGTCTTTAAGGTTTTTGTATAGATTTATTGAGCTATCTTTGAAAGTTGTTTGGTATTGTTTTGTTAACTCTTTTGCTAAAAAAACAGTTCTATTTTCATCAATATCTTTTAACTCTTCTAAAAGTTTTAAAAGTCTATGTGGAGATTCGTATAAAATTGGTAGAATCTCACTATTCATTACTTTTTGTAGTTTCTCTTTTCGATCAGTTCCCTTATGGGCTAAGAAACCAAAAAAAGTAAATTCAGTATGCTCAAATCCACTCATGGCAAAAGCTGTTAAAACTGCATTTGCTCCGGGAATCACATCATATTTTATATCATTTTGTATAGCAAACTCTACTAAGCTAGCTCCTGGGTCTGAAACACAAGGCATACCTGCATCACTTACGTATACAATATTTTTATCAAAATCATCTTTACTAAGAGTTTTTAAAACTTGTTGTTCATTATGTGAATGAAATGATTTAAAATCTGTACAAGGGAAAGTTAGGTTGTATTTTGAAGCAAAAAGTGTTAGAAGTTTTTTTGTGACTCGTGTATCTTCACAAAAAATTAGTTCCGCTTCCAATAGGGCATCAAGTGCACGCTTAGAGATATCTTCTAAGTTTCCTATTGGTGTTGGAACTAAAGTAAGCATAATAAGACTTGTGGTCTTATTTTTGTGCGTATTTAGCTTTGAATTTTTCTACTCTACCAGCAGCATCAACGATTTTTTGCTCACCTGTGAAGAATGGGTGACAAGCTGAACAAATATCAATTCTTAATGTTTCAACATTTGATCTAGTTTCAAAAGTGTTACCACAAGAACAAGTTATAGTACAAGCTTTATAGTCTGGGTGAATTTCTTTTCTCACTTTGTTTCCTTTTAATTATGTAATATGTAACAAAAGGTCGCGTCTCATTTGTCGCCCTTTATTAAATATTTAAAATAAGATTGGGATTATACTGTAAAATACTTAAGAATATCTGAATTTAAGTTCTCTATAATATTGGTTTCTTGGCTTTGATTAAATTGTGATTTATTAAAGGTAGTTTGTCTTTTAGCCAGTTTTGCTGTGTTTAGAGCTACCTTTTCTTCTAATTGTTCTTTTGTAAGTTTGCCATCAAGATATTCTAAGGTTTCAATAATGCCAATAGAACTCATGGCATTTGGCTTTCTTGTATATTTTTTTTCTAAAAACAAAACTTCATCAATAACCCCATCTTTTATCATCTGTTTTGTACGAAGTGCTATTCTTTTTTTAAGTTCTTCTTTTTCCCAATGGATTTCAAAAAGTTTAAGCTCAGGAGATATTGGTTTTTTGGGATTTTCTAAAAAATACTGAGTAGGAGTTAATCCACTCTTTCTATAGATAGAATAGGCTTTTTGTATTCTATACTTGTCATTTGAAGCGATTTTTTCCATATGTTTTTTATCTAACTCAAAAAGTAATTTATAAATCTTCTCGTGGGGCATATCAAGTTCTACATCTTCACCAACACCTTGGCTTATTCCTTCAATTAGAATCTTTAGGTAAAAGCCAGTACCACCTACGATGATAAGATTTTTATCATTTTTAGTGGCATATTTCTTAGCTTTTTTATAGCAATCTAGGAATTCAACCACATCAAACTTCTCATTTACAAAAACTTCATCTATACCAAAATGTATGATTCCCTCACGCTCTTTAAGTGTAGGTTTCGCTGAAGCTATATCTATCTCTTTATAAACTGAAAGTGAATCAAGAGATAATATTATAGAGTTTGTTTTGTGGGCTATATCTATTGATAAGCCCGTTTTACCAGAAGCTGTTGCCCCTATGATTGCTATTTCTTTCATAACCTTTGATTTCCTATACTCTTATAACATCATAAATATCTGTTCTTCTATCTTTTAGATTATTTACACTTCCTACACTATGTAGTTCTGTTAAAAGTTCTAAATCCACATCTGCTATTAGTATCATCTCTGTATTTGGCGTTGATTCTGCTTTTACACCATTTGCAGGGAAGGCAAAATCACAAGGTGTAAATACTGCTGATTGGGCATATTGGATATCCATGTTTTCAACCTTTGGTAAGTTTCCAACACATCCAGCTATTGCAACATAACATTCGTTTTCTATTGCTCTTGCTTGTGCACAAATTTTTACTCTTGAGTAACCATTTTGGGTATCCGTTAAAAATGGTACAAAAAGTATATCCATACCTTCTTTTGCAAGAAGTCTGCTTAGTTCTGGAAACTCACTATCATAGCAAATAAGAACTCCAATTTTCCCACAATCAGTATCAAAGGCTTTTATCTTATCTGAGCCTTTCAATCCCCAAACTTTTTGTTCATCTGGAGTTACGTGTATTTTGGCATATTTTTCAACTTCACCATTTCTCTTACATACAAAACCTACATTGTTTAGAGTTCCGTCAATAAGTTCTGGCATACTTCCTGATATAATATTTATATTATATGCAATAGCTAGTCTTGAGAAGTCTTCTTTAAATCTTTCAGTGTATTTTGCAAGTTCTCTTATGGCATCTGCTTCACTTAGGTGGTTAAACTCTGCCATTAAAGGTGCGTTAAAAAACTCTGGGAAAAGGGCAAAGTCACTTCTATATCCAGATACTGCATCTATAAAGTATTCAGCTTGTTCAATTACCTCTTCATAATTTTTATAAAGTCTCATTTGCCACTGTATTAGTCCTAGTCTTATGACTTTTTTCTGTGCCATTGGTTTAACTGTTGGTTTTGCATAATATATATTATTCCACGCAAGTAAACAAGCATAGTCTTTGCTGTATATGTCACCTTCAAGATAGTTTTTTATAACTCTTTTTACATAAAAGTCGTTTGATAGTTGAAAGTTAAGTACGGGATCATATATTTCCCGCTCTTTTACTTTTTGTATATACTCTTTTGGTGTTATTTCATCTGCATATTTAGAATAATTTGGAATTCTACCACCAAAAATTATTCCTTGTAAATTAAGTTCTTCACAAAGCTCTTTTCTAAAGTCATACAATCTTCGGCCAAGTCTTAGCCCTCGAAATTTCTTATTGATAAAAACATCTACCCCATAAAGCATATTTCCATTATCATCATGGGTATCAAAAGTATAGTTACCTGTGATTTCTTTGTAAGTGTGCGTATCGTCAAACTTTGTATAGTCAACGATAATACTAAGTGCGAAACCTGCAAACTCACCATCAATTTTTATAGCTACTTGACCATTTGGAAACTTTTCAATTAAAGAGTCATACTCTTCTTTACTCCAAGCTGATTCATCAAGATGTCTATATTCATCTTCCATTAAAGTGCAAATACTATTGTGATTTTCTTTTTTTAAATAGACTAATTCAATTTTATCTATATGTTTTATATCCATAATTATTCCTATGATTTGTATAAAAAGATTATATTATATTATTTGATTGTTACTCATAAAACAATTAAACGTAAAATATCTTTCAAATAAATTATTTGATAAAATGCGCCACATGAATAATATATTGAAAAAACTTAATGATTTTAACGAACTAGTAATGTTTAAACACTCTATTTTCTCTCTGCCTTTTATCTTTATAGCAATGGTTGTAGCAGCCAATGGCTGGTTTGGGTGGAACTTACTTTTTCTAGGTGTTTTAGCAGCACTAACTGCTAGAAATTTTGCTATGGGATTTAATAGATATTTGGATAGAGATATTGATGCTTTGAATCCAAGAACAGCAAATAGACCAAATGTTGATGGAAGATTATCTGCTAACTCAATTTTATCATTTACTTTACTTAATGCTGCTGGATTTATAATAGTTGCATTTTTAGTAAATAAATTAGCTTTGGTTTTATCAATTCCTATTTTGATAGTGATTGGTTCATACTCATATTTTAAAAGATTTTCATATTTGGCCCATCTTATTTTAGGTGTCTCTTTAGGTCTAGCTCCTATTGCTGGAGTAGTTGCTGTTAGCCAAACGATTACTTTATGGTCAGTCTTTTTAAGTCTTGGAGTAATGTTTTGGGTTGCAGGATTTGATTTACTTTATTCGCTTCAAGATATAGATGTAGATAAAAAACTAGGACTTCACTCTGTTCCAAGTAAATTTGGGGCTAAAAAAACAATGCTTTTTTCAAAGATAGCACATAGTTTTACAGTACTGTTTTGGCTACTTTTTGTTATTAACTCGGAAGGTACATTATTTGCATATTTAGCTGTTATTGTAAGTGCTTTGATGTTAAGTTATGAACACTACTTAGTAAATAAAGATTTTAGAAAAATAGACAAAGCTTTTTTTACAGTAAACGGATACTTAGGGATTATATTTTTTATCTTAATAATAATAGATGTAGCCTTTGTTAAGTAATTCTTTACAAATAGCATAGAAAAAAAATATAGTTGAGATTTAGATTTATTTTTTAATAATAAACTATTATAATCAATATGATTATTTTTTTAATTTAGGAGTATTATGGAAAATAAATTAAAAGAAGTGACGTACTTAACGTTAAAAAACTTGAAAAAACATAATATTGTTCTACCTGAAACTTATTTAAAAACATTTCAAGATATCGCAAAAGAACTTCATGTTGATATAAAATATGAAGATTTAGCTCTAAAGAGTTTTGAAAAAGATGCTAAACATGTAGAGAATATTGTTAAAAAAACTAACGAAAGCCTGACTAATTTAAATAAATCTACTTCTGAGGCTAGAAAAGCAATTGAAAATAAAGATGATAACTCCTTAAAAAAAATAAATGCTGATTTAGAGAGAATGCAAAAACAAATAGACTTTTTACAAAAGGAACTATTTGCTGACCCTTTAACAAGTGCGTATAATAGAAAATGGTTTTCAGATTATTATCTTAAAAATGATAAATTTCAAAATGATGGACATATAGTTTTTATAGACATAAATAACTTTAAAAGAGTAAATGATACTTATGGACATGTAATTGGTGATCAAGTCTTAAAATACATGGTGAAGTTTTTAGAAAAAGAGTTAGCACATCCAAATATTGATATAGTAAGATTTGCAGGAGATGAGTTTATTATTTTATTTAATAATAAAAAAACTTCAAAAACAGTTGATGCAAATAAATGTATGCAGGAACTTCAAGATAAACTTTCAAAAAGAAGATTAAAAACAGAAAAAATCAAAGAGTTTGGTTTTACTTTTTCGTATGGAATCACAGCTTTTAAAAAAGAACAAGAAGTCGAGCCAGTCTTAGAATTGGTCGATAGTTTGATGTACAAAAATAAAGAGGCTAATAGATAAATTTATAAAACATTTATAAGCTTATATGTGATACTATTCCCATCTACTTTTAAACGCGTCTGTGGCTCAACTGGATAGAGCACTGGGTTTCGGCCCCGGCGGTTACAGGTTCGACTCCTGTCAGGCGTACCATCTTAAAGCTCGATTTATTCAATCATTGGATTGTTTAGGTCGGGCTTTTTTTATATTTTAGTGATACTAACTCCCACTTATTTCCCACTAAAAAAGATTTATGATTATACTATATTAAATAATCTATTATGCATATCAAACTTATAAAATATTTTCGCTGGCGAAAATTTCAATATAGAAGGAATATGTTTATTTACTATATATTAGGAAATACATATATTTATAAAGAAGAAATCAAGAAGTTAAAACTTACAAATAAAGGCTTTAAAAAATGGTGGAAATACAATAAAGACTTTAAGTCTTGGGAACTTGAAGTATCAAATGTATTTAATACTAAAAAGTTTGAAGATAGTGTGCGAGCTTTTTGTAAAGAGTATACGTTAGAACTGAAGAGGTTAGAGAATCCAAGAGGAGTAACGAAGTCTAGTAAGGACTTTTATACTCCAGAGGTTTTTTTTGAGTATTTTCATGGAGAAAATAGTATGTTATAGATGTTTTATATGAATTCTCATTAATGTATCATTTATTTTGTTATATAACGATTCTAAGTTAATTTCTGCAATACCTAAATTGGCTTTCAATGTTAATATTTTTTCTTCAATTGTTTTTTTCTCAATTTTTTCAACTTTTTCATTAAGTTTTAAGAGTTCTTGAAGAACAGTTTGAATTAATAAAAATTCTTCTTCTTCTTTTGAGCGAACACTTCCTAATAATTCTCTAATATCATATTCTTTACAAATACTATTATTAGCAGATTCAGGTGTGAATTTTAGTCTTCCTGCTTTTTCTAATTGTTTTAGGTAAAGGTAAGAAATAGGTTTAGGCTCAGTATTTTTTTCTTCAATTTTTAAAAGCATATTAGGTGCTTCAATAGTATCAAAAAAAGGTTTGTGTATTTTTTCAATTGTATTTCTTATTATTGCTAAGTACTCTTTCTTATCATCTCCTGAAACTTTTACATGGAGCGTTTTTCTCTCTTTATCTGCTTTTATCTCTGCTTTACAATTAAATATTTTACTTTCTAATAAAACACCTTGTTTCCAAACAATATCATTTAAAATATCTTCATTTAAATTAACAATTATTTGAGGCATTATAGATGCTGGCATAAAAACATATTGATAAATTATATAAATGTAATCATTTAATGGTGCATAATCATGATAGTCACCGGATAATAGATCTGGCAGGAGCATTTTGTTGTCAATCATAAATCCTAATTTAAAGACTTTAAATAATGTAATAATAAATTTACCTTCTAAACGGTTATAGGTATAGTTCTCTAGTTCAGGATATTTTTTAAACTCTTTAAAGTCATTAAAGTTTAAAATATCAAGGATGTTCGATTCATTTAATTCTCCCTTATTCAGTTTAATCGTAGGAGAATTAATAATTTTATATGCGGCGTCTAATACCCATTTTGGTTTGAGAATATAATAATTTTCTAAAATTAGATCACCTTCAAAATGTAACATTATCCCTAATTCATGCAATAAAGATATTAACTCTTTTCTATGACTTTGGGGAATATTATATTTTGTACAAAGGTTATCGAACATATTATATTCTTGATGATTTTCTTTTGAGCCTAAAAGAGTGTCTTTTATTTTAACCCATTTTGTTGGAATTGGTGTTCCCAATGACAAATGTTCGTTATTGGAGGTATGTATAAAGTTAAAGAGTTCTTTTTCTAATTTTTTTGTGCCTTGTTCATTTTCTTTAAGACAGTTTAATTCAATAAAATTTACTATTGAAGGATATTGCTTATGTAAGTCTTTTTGGCTTATATCAAAAACATTAGAGTCTTCTTTTTTATTTAATGCTACAAATATAGGAGAATCACCTCCAAAACTTTTAATCATATCAAGCCAATATTTAGGTTTTTCATCTTTTCTTCCATCTAAGACCAAAACATATACACATCTTTTTGATAGAAAAAATTGGTGTGTAGAATGCATTATATCCTGTCCACCAAAATCCCAAAAATAGATAGTTTTATCTTTATCTATTTTTTGATTAATTCGTATTCCATGTGTTTTTGGTTCATCAATATTAAAAATATTTTTTGTAATTCTATTAATAATTGAAGTTTTACCAGCTGAACCTTCTCCAATAAATATAATTTTTACTTCTTTAAGCTCTTCACTACCTTCTTCAAGAGCTTCAATGTAAGTATGTAGTGTATCACCACCTTTTTCAATAAATTCTAGTGGAGGGAAAATAATAGGATTATTGAAAACAAAAATACCCTCATCTTGTTCTGTAACCTCTTCTTTTAATTTAATTTTATTAAATAATGTAGAAGGTATTTCTTTCAATTTATTATTATTTAAATCTATAACATTAATATAATCTATATTATCTGGAATAAAGCTAATATAGTTATGTTCTAAATCTAAAGCTCTTAAATTTTTTAACAATACAATGTCTCTTGATATTTCAGTAAGATGATTAAAGCCTAGAAATATACTTTTTAAAGAAGTCACCTTTAGCAATTCTTCTGGAAATTTAATAAATTCATTATGCCTTAATTCTATAAGAGCTAATTTTTTTAGAGATTTGATTTCTGATGAAATTGCATCAATTTGATTATTGTTTGCATATAAGTATTGTAGTTTTGTGAGGTATTCAATTTCTTTGGGTATTTCCGCAAGCTTATTTTCAGAAATATTTAAAAAGGATAAATTGGGAAGTTGCCCTTTCTCAATATTAAAAGTAGTAAGTTGATTTTTAGAAATTTCTAATCTATCTAGTTGTTCGAATTGAAATATTTCACTAGGGAAGATAGTGAATTGATTTTCATTAATTTCTAAAGTGGTTAATTTTTTTAGATTTGTAAGTTCAGGTATTAATTCTCTTAATTCATTGTTGTTTAATTGTAATGTATTGAGCATACTAATTTTAGATATTTCTTGAGGAAGATTAGATAATTTATTAGAATTAATAGTTAAAATTCTAAGTTTATGCAAATATCTAATTTCAGCAGGAAGACTAACTATATTATTGTTAGAAAGATCTAACATATTTAATTCTGAAAGGTTTCCAATTTCAGCAGGTAAAGTACTTAAATTATTGTGTGAAATATCTAAACTGTCCAATTTTTCAAGGTTCCCAGTCTCTGATACTAAATTGGTTAAGTTATTGTTTGATATGTAAAAAGATTCTAAATTCAAAAGGTTTCCAATTTCAATTGGCAAACTAGATAGTTTATTATTACTGATAAAAAAAGATTTTAAATTTAAAAGATTTCCAATTTCAGTTGGCAAATGAGATAGTTTATTATTACTTAGATATAAATATTGTAAATTTAAAAGGTTTCCAATTTCAGTTGGTAAATTAGATATATTATTGTTATCAAAATTTAGAAAAGTTAACTTTTCTAAATTTCCAATTTCAGTGGGTAGAATTGATATATTATTGTTAGAAATCTCTAATCTATTTAAATTCTTAAAATGTGAAATAATAGATGGGAATTTTGTTATTGCATTACTAGAAATATGTAAGGTGTTTAAATTTAAATGATTTTTAATTTCAACGGGGAAGCTAGATAAATTATTGTTAGAAATGTCTAAAAAATTTAAATTTAAAAGATTTTCAATTTCAACGGGGAAGCTAGATAAATTATTATTAGAGATGTCTAAGAAATTTAAGTTTGAAAGGTTTTTAATTTCCTTAGGCAGGGTAGTGATGTTATTGTGAGAGATAGTTAAATTATTTAAATTTTTTAGGCTTAAAATATTATCATTAAGTTTTACTGAATTAGAATATGTAATTGATAAAGTTGTCAATTTAGTTAAATTTTCTATTTCAGGAGGGAAGTCTGAAAATTCACATTTTTCGAGCGCTAATGAGTTTAAATTAGGAATTTCAGTAATTTCTAATGGAAATTCTTTTAAATATTCGCAATTTATATCTAGTAGTTCTAAATTTTTTAAGTTTTTAATTCCTTTAGGTATGGATGTACCTAGATATAGACTTTCTAATGTATCTATAAGAGTAATATAATCTAGTATATTTTGTTCTTGCATATTTATTAAATTTAAACCAATAATATCTTTTTTATCATCTAAACAATAACTATTGCTTTTATATCCTAACTGTTTATAAGTAGTTACTTCTGTTGCAATTTCAAATAGATTTGATTTTAAAATATTGATATCCATTTCATTCCTTTACTAAGATATTAGCTAAATAAGATTTTAATTATTATTATATAAGTTATTAATAGCTTCTCTTCCACTATCAGGAGATAATTTAGCATATCTCAATGTCATATTTATATCCCTATGATTCATCAGTTTTTGAATAGTATAAATTGGAGTACCTTTTATTGCAAGATTACTTGCAAAACTATGTCTAAAAGTATGTATTACAACTCTATTCTTTGAGTCTTTAACATCTAAACCATCATTAAATAAATCATCTAGGATTGGTTTTAATCGCTTTTGAGTTTGGCTTGTTATTGATTTACATACTCATTTGTTTTAAATGATTGATTAGTACCCATCTTGGTTGTAATAAAATCTTTATACATACTATTATTCTATACATCCCTAAAATAGGGATTTCCAAAGTTTCTTAAAGTTGATTGTGCTAAAACTGTGCCAAAATATGTTTTAACTTTTATAATAATTAAAAAATGTATATTTGTTAAAGATTAATCTAACAGTGGTGCTGGCATACCGAAATAATACCCTTGTGCATAGTCGACACCAATTTCATGTACTTTATTGTAGACAGCTTCTGAGTGAATAAACTCTGCTACAGTTTGAATATTCATTTTTTTAGCAAAATCAATAATAGTCTCTGTAACCATTTGTGAATCTCTATTTGTATCAATATCTTTTATCATCGAAGCATCAATTTTAATATAATCAACTTTTAGTTTCATAAGATATTCAAAATTAGAGTAGCCTGTACCAAAATCATCAATAGAGATTTTAGCCCCAAATGTTTTTACCTCTTTAATAAACTCTAATACCTCTTCAAAATTCTCAATACCATCTGATTCAATGATTTCGAATATGATTCTATCACCTAGTTGATACTCTTCTAATTTTTTTAAAATGGCTGCGTGGACGGTTTCATTTAATATATCTGATACTGAAAGATTAATTGAAACCTTTTCTTCTCTATTTTTAAATTTCTCAAATGTTTTATCTAACATAATTAAGGTTAGTTGAGGATAAAGTTTATTTTTCTTTGCTAACTCTAAAAAGAAAAAAGGTGAGATGTATTTCCCATCATCATCAAGTATTCTCATAAGAGATTCATATTTTATGATTTTTTTAGTATGAATATCAACAATTGGTTGATAAAGTGGTACTACTTTGTCATTTTTGATTGCATTTTTAATTCTTTTTGCCCATTTGAGATTTTGGTCATACTCATGCTCAATATTCATAAAAGAGTCATATACCAAATATTTTTTCTTGGTTCTTTTTGCTAATTTTAGGGCAATATCTGAATTTGTCAAAAGAGAAGTACTTCCATACGCAATTCCAAAGGTAGCATTGATAAAAATTTCAGAACCATCAATATAAAAAGTTTCATTTTCAATTATATTTGTTAAATGAATGGCGATACTTTTAATCTCTTCTATATCAACATCTGCCTCATAATAAAGAGCATATTCATCGGCGTGTAGTTTAAAAAGCTTTGATTCTGGTGATTTACTTCTCTCTAAAAGTTGTGCGGTTTCTTTTAAAATCTCATTCCCAAGAGCATCACCATATAAATCATTAATCTCTTGAAACTTATCAATATTTATTATCATCAGTACTGCATTTTTAGTTGTTGTAATAGTTTCAATAAGACGTTTACGATTTGGTAAACCAGTTAATGTATCATTATAAAATTGGTATTCTATAGAATCAAGCATTTTATTAAATACTACTTGCATGGAATGTAGCTCTTCCACATCATTTTCTAAATCAATTCGTTTAGTAATATCTTTCTCTTTTGAGATTGCAAGTATATTGCTAATGAGTTTATTGATAGGTTTTACTAAGTATTTATCAAATTCAAAAAATAAAGCAACAAAAATTGCCAATGAAAAAATAAGGACAAATATAATAAAAAAGTTGATGATTGAAGAGAGCGAGATTTTAAGTTCATCAATTGGATAACTAATGGCTATGACACCTAAAACTTCTCCTGTAGTAGCATTTGTATGGCATTTCTTACACTCTTGTGTTGCAATAATTGGATAATAATAATCAATTTTTGAATCATTTCCTAGATTAAGTATTTCATCTTTTTGAAAAGCTTTTTTCACATAAAAGTTCTCTTTTCTCACCTTTACATCTCTTGGTATATCTCCAAACATTTCAGCAACTGTTTCACCACGATAGATATTAACAACCATATTTTTTTCTATGGAGTTAATTCTTTTGATAATATCATTTAAATCTTCTTTAGTCCAGCCTCTTGCCATGGCTGAATAAAAACTCTCAAATATTAATTTTGTGGTTTTTTTTGCTTCAATTTTTGATAATGATTCAATCGCATCTTTTTTCATGATTTGAGCATAAAAAAAAGCAATGGCTAGTGAAATAGTGAGGGTCATAATGATTATTCTTAATATTAGTCGTGTATAGGTTGTCTTGTTTTGCATATAAATCCATAGTTTTGTTAGTTATTTAATTAATAATCTATAAGTATATATAAAATTAGCTTCAAAGTATGATTTTTAACATCTTATGAGTTTATTTTAAAACTTATAGATAACTTTTTTATTTATACTTTTTGTTAAAGTTTTGTTCATGTTAGTTTGTTAAAGTTCTCTTCTAAATTTGAATGTATTATTAGAAAGGAAAATGAGTTGAATGACTAACTACTCATATTTCCTCTTCTTACTTACTTTAAACGTACAATTATTATCTCTCGTATATATATTATTTCATTTTGTAATATTTTTTATAGTAGTTTTCTATTTTAGATAATATTTTATTATAAGAAACTTTGTAGAAAAAAGGGGTTAAAATGATAAATATATTTACTAGCACAATATTAATTGTAGCTATTTTAGGAATATACACTTATATAAAAGTTAAAATTGAACAAAGAAAAAAGATACCTTTTAATATTAGATATGAAAAAAGGGATTAGCCTGCCTGTCTTACTTTCTCTTTGCCAAAAGGTATGTATCCATCTATAATTCTTGAATAACTATCATTTCTACAATTAGGACATTCAATATGGTAGGTTGATTCATCTTTTTCACACATTACACAAGGATTTTTTGAAGAGAGTGAATCATTTAAATCTATTTTTTCAACAGCATGTATATTTGCTATAAAAGCAACATTGAAAGAGGGATCATGTTGTAAGATATTTAGTGTTTCTTGGGAAGTATTTGGATTTCTTGCTACTGCTCTTCTTACTTTATAATCAAAAGAGTTTGAAAGCTCATCTAATTCACGGACATCATTACTTCTTTTTGCTTTAATTATATTCTCAACACACTTTTCCATGGATATCTCCTAATGTAGTTTAAAATTCTTGTAGTAACAATATTATAATGACAAATCAGAAAAAAATTAATAACTTTTAAAGTAACTTTAATTGAGTTTTTCATTATATTTAACAGTGATAAAAGTAGTTGACATAATAACATAATTAATTTAATTATGCAAAGGAATAGTTATTTATTTTTATTTTGAAGTTTTTGGGTTAGAAAAGCTAAAGCAATTATAACTATAGAAACAATTATAAATCCAATTAATTCACTTTGTAAATCTGACATTTAAAATCCTAATCTTTAGTAAAATATACAACAAAATAACCCAATGCCATCTCTGCAAAACTTACTAATGCCCACATTGGTGTATAAAAAAATCCAGAAACTATGGATATACAAAGAATAATAAAAAAAGATTTTTTAGGCTCTTTTATAACTTTTGCTATTATAAAACCAACAATAGCAAATATAATTAGGTAGGTCAACATTGTATACTCTCTTGTTTTATTATATTAGGCAGGCATCTTTAAAAGTAATTTGAAAGTATGCTCCTGTGTGTGTTTTATCATTATATTCGTATGTACTATTAAATACTTCAATTGTGGCATTATGATGTTCTGCTATTATTTGATACGCCATTGAAAGACCAATTCCTGTTCCTATGCTTTTGTGTTTTGTGGTAAAGTAAGGTTCAAAAATTTTATGGATAATATCATCTTTTATTCCACCTGCACTATCTTTTATAATCAAAAATAACTCATCTTTTATAAATTGTGTTTCAACAAAAATTAATTTGTCTTTATCAACTGTTTTTTCTTTTAGAGCATCTTTTGCATTATTTAGGATATTTATAAAAGCTTGAATAAGCTGGTTTTCAAAGCCATCGATATAAATATCATCTTTTAAATTAACAATTAAATTAATATGATTATTACTTATTGATGGCTTTATAATAGATAAAGACTTTTCTATTGTATTAACTAATGAAATTCTTTCTTTATCATTATTCTCTTTTATGAAATTTCTAAAGTCATCTATTGTATTAGATAGATATTTTGTTTGTGATATGATTTTTTCCATATTTGAAGATACATCTACATTATCTGTTATATTTAGTTCATTTTTTACTAATATTCCACTTGCAATTGTTGAAATCATACTTAATGGCTGTCTCCATTGATGAGCAATATTTCCTATCATTTCTCCCATAGAAGCTAACTTTGATTGTGACTCTAAGGCTTTTCTTTGGGATATATCTTGTGCAATACCAAGATATCCATATGTTTCATCATTTTTATTTTTTAAGGCTGTAATATTTAATAAAACAGGAATGTGTTCACCTTTTTTTGAAATATATGTCCATTCATTTTCATTTTTTAAGCCTAGTTTTGTCTTTTCAACAAATACTTCAAACCCTTTTTGAATCTTTTTGTTTAGTTCTTTTGAAAGATATTCTGCTTTTAAAATAATTTCAGATTTTAAATGAAAGATTTCTGGGGTATGGATATTTATTACCTCTTTTGCTTCATATCCTAAAAGTTTTTCTGCTTCTTTATTAAACTGTTGAATAATTCCATTTTTATCTGTACTTATCATCAAATATCCAGAGTTATCAAAAATTGTTGTTTGTAACTCTAGTGCTTTATAAAGGCTAGCTTCATTTACCTTCTCATTTGTTACATCATAAAACCAACCAATAATTGCTTTCTCACCATCAAAGTCAATATTCATATATGAAGCTAATGCCCATGTTTGTTTATTTTCAATATTAAGTTCAATCATTATATTGTAAATACGATCACCATTTTCTAGAGTTTTTATAATATGTTCGTAAGTATCTTTATTTACATAATAATCTTTTGGGTTTTTTCCACTAATTGTTCCCTCTTTAAGATGCAATAATTTTGAATATGCCTTATTTGCAAAAATTACGTATTCTCCTCTATTTTTTGCAATTCTTACAGCTATTGGACTTAATTCCAAAAGATATTCAAGTCTGTGTTCATTTTTTTCTAAATTATCTCTTGAGGTCTTTATTGACTTAATCATTGTGTTTATACTATTTGTTAGTGCGGAAACTTCTTTACTACTAGAGTCAGGTATTAAAGTATTTGGAATCCCTGTTCCATCACCATCATTAATTGTATTTATAATATTTGAAATAGGATTTAAAATATAATACCTAATACTTATATAAAGAAATAGAGTTAAGAAAATAGATAATAAAATTGTATTAAACAGTGTATCACTTACTATTTTTTTTAGCTCTTTTTCAATCTCATTGTTTGTAATATAGATAGAAAGTGTTCCTAAAATTTCATTAGAAGAGTTTGTGATATTAACACTTTTTGTAAAAAAAGCATTTTCTAAGAGTTTATTTTGATTTTTATCTTTAATATTATAATCAAGAATATTTACTTCTGAATTTTTTATTTTACCTGTAATGTAGACATCTTTACCTAGGATTTTACCCATGGCATAATCTTTTACAATAATCGCAAATATATCTTTACTTTGGAGTTCATTGATTATAAGTTTTTCATATTCATTTATTGAATAAGAGATAATTAGGTTTGTAATATTACTTTTCAATGAAAGGATAGCTTCATTTGAATTATCTTTAATCTCATCTATAATTCTATTTTTTATATGGTAATAATTATATGCAGCGTTTATAGTTAAAATAGATGTAACGGAAATAGTTATTATTAGGGCAAGAGTTAAAAATAGAGATAGTTTATATTTTTTTGTTTGGGTATTTTTCATATTACTTTTCAATACCAAGTACATTTAATTTTATAATAGGAAGTTTTTCTTCTATATTTTTTGCTGAGATAATAAGTATAGGTAGTTGTAAATCTTTTTTAACACTTATACCATTTATATGATTATCTAGTTGTACTAATGCTGTCTCTCCCATCAAATGAGGTTGTTGCATACCTGAAGCAATAATTACTCCTTTTGGAATAAGATTTAAAAACTCTGGTTCTGCATCAAAAGTAACCAATAAAATTTTATCTTTTTTTTCGGATTCATTTATAGCTTTTAATGCACCTTTATAAATATGAGATGTCTGAAGCCATATGGCGTGAAGATTAGGAAACTTATCTATCATCTCTTTTGTGTATTTATATGTTTTTTCATTTGTCATGGATTCAAACTGTTTTAAATCTGCATTTACTATATTTGATTCATCTAGTGCTTTTATAAAGCCAATAGTTCTCTCTTGTCCGTTTAATCTTTTTTGAGGTATTGCTATAATTCCAACTTTTCCATTTGAAAAGCCTTTTTCAATCATCTTATTTGTTAGAAGTTTTCCTATTTTGTAAGCACCATTTTTATTATTAGAAGATACATAAGAGACATATTCTCCCCCATCTGTACCAACATCAGAAATTACAACAGGAATGTTTGCTTCATTTGCAAGCTTCAAAATAGTAACACAAGCAGATGAATTTGTAGGAGATACAATTATTCCTATGACTTTTTCTTTTATGGCTTTTACTGTATTTTCTAACTCTTTTTTAGCACTATTTTGTGTGTCAAGTATTTCAAAGTCATAGCCCAATAAAGTAGCTCTTTTTTCTATTCCTTTTGCCATAATATTCCAAAATGGAATATTTATATTAGGGACTATATATACAATCTTTTTTTTGGTAGGTTGATTTTGTACTAATTCATTTGCATTTGCATATAAAAAGAAGAAAGTCAAAAAAGCAAGTAAAAGTTTTGATATATTCATTTAGTATCCCACTTTAAAATAATTATTTAGTTTTTTATTTTATCATGTAAAAAGGTGGTTTTTTATTAAATAATAAAAAAAGAGAAAAAATAGTATATTTGAATGGATATATGAATGTATAAAAATTATACAGTTTACTTCTTAAATTGAAGAAAGGGTTAAGCTATACTAAAAAGATGTTACAAAAAGATAATAAAACGGAATATCTGATTTTTACAGACTTAGATGGAACACTATTAGATCATGAAACATATGATTTTAGTGAAGCTAATGATATGCTTAATTTTATAGATAAGCAAAAAATACCTCTAATTATTGTTACAAGTAAAACAAAAGATGAGGTTTTAGAACTTCAAAAAAAGCTAAATATATCTATGCCATTTATTATAGAAAATGGTGCAGGAATATTTATCCCTAAAAACAATGGTTTTGATCTTATTGCTTTAGGAAAAACTTACGAAACTACAATTACAACTTTTAAAAAGTATTCAAAAAACTTTCCCTTAAAAGGTTTCCATGAAATGAGTGATGCTGCGGTGTCATTATATACGGAACTTCCTATAGACAAAGCAAAACTTGCAAAAAGAAGAACATTTAGTGAACCTTTTATTTTAGAAGATGAGAGTAAATTAGAGGCTTTGAAAAAACTTGCAATTGCAGATGGCTTTGATGTGGTGAAAGGTGGTAGGTTTTATCACTTAATTACTTATGGACAAGATAAAGCAAAAGCAGTAAAATATATGAAGAGTTATTATGAAAACTTGTATAATAAAAGTTTTCAAACTATAGCTTTGGGTGATGGGGAAAATGATATAACCATGCTTGAAAGTGTAGATACTGCTATCTTGATAAAAAAATATGATGGTACTTTTACAAAATGTGGTATTAAAAATCTTATAAAATCAGAATATATAGGTCCAAAAGGTTGGAATGAGAGTTTAAAAAGGATTCTAAATGCTTAATAAAAAAGAGTTAGAAAATTGTTTTTTATCTATATTAGAAGAGATACATCCTAAAAAGCTTATAAAAAAACAGTGCAAATTTGAAGATGATAAATTTTATATAAATAGTGACTTTCTTGAAATTCCTAAAAATAAAAAAATACATATTTTAGGTTCAGGAAAAGCAGTTATTAGTATGGCTGAAGCTTTATATGAAATCATGGAAGAAAAAATACAAAAGGCCACTTTAGTAGGTGCCTATGAAAACAATTTAGAAAAAAACAATCTTACATATATAAAGAGTACTCATCCCCTACCAAGTCAAAAGAGTATAGAAGGGGCAAAGGCTTTGATAAAAGAGTTTGAATCTTTAGGGGAGGATGATTTTTTTATATATTTATTATCAGGAGGAAATTCAGCTTTAGTTGAACTGCCTATTGATGGAATAAGCCTTGAAGAGTTTCAAGAAACTACTCAGCAGATGCTTCAAAACTCCATGCCAATTGAGTCAATAAATTGTGTAAGAAAACATCTCTCAGCAGTAAAAGGTGGAAGATTGGCAACTTTTACAAAAGCAAAAGGAGTTGTTTTAACTCTAAGTGATGTTTTAGGTAATAATTTAGAGGCTATTGGTTCTGCTCCTCTTTATTTTGATAGTACTACTTTTCAAAATGCCCTTGATGATTTGAAAAAGTTTGATATTTTAGAAAGCTTACCTTCTAGTGTAAGAGGATATCTTGAAAATGCAGTTCAATCAAAAACTTTAGAAACACCTAAAAAAGAGTTCCCAAATATTAAACACTATTTAATAGGGTCAAATGATATTTTACTTAATAAAGCTAAAAATATTTTAGAAAAGAAAAATCTAAATCCTATAATAGTAGATGAAAAAATAGAAGATGATGTAGAAATTGTATGTGAAAATCTTTTGAACTTTTGTAAAGACAAAGAGGAAGGATGTTTTATTTACGGTGGAGAAGCAACTGTAAATGTAAAAGGCAAGGGAAAAGGTGGAAGAAATCAACACCTTGTGTTATCCTTTTTGAACTCTTATCCCAAAGATAAAGATATTATATTTTTAAGTGGAGCAAGTGATGGCATTGATGGTAATTCTGATGCTAGTGGTGCTATAATTGATAAAGATACAATAAAAAAAATGCAAGAGTTAGATTTAGATATAAAAACTTATATGGAAAACTTTGATTCAAATGGGTTTTTTGAGAAGTTAAATCAACTCTTAAAACCAGGACCTACACACAATAATATGTTAGATATTGTAATAATATATATAAATTCAAACAAAAACAAAGGAGATAAAAATGTCTGATTTCTTTCAAAATGGTGTAATAACTACCTTACAAAAATTGGGGGATAGAACACTAGAAGATATGGAAAAAGAGCTTGAAAAATATAGTGATAGAAGAAAAATGGTACTTCTGCTTCCTGCCCTTTATTCAGAGTTTGAGACTCCCGCCATGCACAAGATTATAGAAGAGTTAAAAAATGTAAAGTATCTGTATAAGATAATTTTAGGTTTAGATCAAGCTACAAAAGAGCAGTTTGAAGAGGTAAAAAAACTTATGTCAGTACTTACGTGTAAGGTTGACGTTTTATGGAATGATGGTCCAAAAATCAAAGAACTTTATGAGGACTTAACAAAAGAGGGGTTTCCCGGACTTGATACTCCTGGAAAAGGAAGAAATGTTTGGACAATGATGGGCTATGGTTTAGCAGATAAAGATGCTTACGCCTTTGCACTTCATGATTGTGATATTGTAAATTATAATAGAGAGATTCCAGCCCGTCTTTTTTTCCCAATAGTTCATCCCGCATTGGATTTTGAGTTCAACAAAGGGTTTTATTCAAGAGTTACAGATAAGCTTCATGGACGAGCTACTAGATTACTTTATACTCCTTTAATTAACTCCCTTAAAAAAGTTTATGGAGTAAATAGGTATTTAGATTATATGGAAAGTTTTAGATATGCATTATCAGGAGAGTTTTCATTTATAAGATCTCTTGGTCGAGGGATTGCTATTTCTCCAACTTGGGGATTAGAAGTTTCAACACTTAGTGAAGTTTATAAAAATACTTCAAATAAAAGAATTTGCCAAACAGAAATAATGGAAACATATGAACACAAACACCAAGAGCTAGGAAGTCAAAGTGAAGGTGGAGGTATTTATAAAATGGCAAATGATATTGCTAAAACTATTTTTAGAGTGATGGCTCAAGAGGGAGTTGTTTTCTCTTCTAGTTCATTTAAAACTCTACTTGCAAGATATTATCAAGAATCTAGATTTGAAATATCAAAATTCAATGCTTTGAGTAAATTAAATGCCTTAGAATATAATAGAGAAAAAGAGATACATGCTGTAAATGCTTTTGAGGATGCTATAAAAGAAGCAGCTGAAGAGTTTTATGATGATCCTATGGGTATACCATCTTTATCTCCTTGGATTACTGTTCGTTCAGTTATGCCAGATTTTTCAGCAAAGTTTGTTAAATATGTAAAAGAAGATAATCAATGAAACATATATCAGACCCCAGTCATACAATAAATAAAAGAATTCATCGTCTTTATCCTGAAGATATAGCTCAAAGAGCCGTAAATGATATTATTGATTTGATTTTTAAATATAAACAAAGAATTAAATCAAAAGAGTATCACTTAAGTCAAAAAGATATTGTACTTATCACTTATGGAGACCAAGTATCAAAATATCATGAACCATCTTTAGGTACTTTAAATAGTTTTATGGATAAGCATTTAAAGGGTGTTATAAACTCTATTCATATTTTGCCTTTTTATCCATACTCAAGTGATGATGGCTTTTCGGTAGTTAATTATAATGCTGTAGATCCACACATGGGTTCATGGAGAGAAATAGAATCAATAAGTTCAAGTTATAGACTTATGGTAGATGGCGTTATAAATCACATTTCACAGTTTTCTGATTGGTTTAAAGCCTACTTGGCAGGGGATCCGTATTTTCAAGATTTTTTTATTGATATTGACCCTTCTACTGATTTAAGTAAAGTAGTTCGTCCAAGGGCAACTCCGTTATTGAGTGAATATATTGATGATGATGGAAAAATAAGAAATATTTGGACAACTTTTAGTAAAGACCAAGTCGATTTAAACTACAAAAGTCATAGAGTTTTACGAAACGTTTTAGATGCGCTTTTTTATTATATAGAAAAAGGGGCAACTTTAATAAGACTTGATGCTATTGCATTTATTTGGAAAGAGATAGGTACTCCTTGTGCTCACCTTCCTCAAACCCATGAGTTAATACAACTTATGAGAGAAGTTCTACATGAAGTGGCTCCTGAAGTTATAATTATTACAGAAACAAATGTTCCCCACCATGAAAATATTTCATATTTTGGAAGTGGTGCTGATGAGGCACAAATGGTATATAATTTTGCTTTACCACCTTTATTGCTTCACTCAGTTTTACATGGAAATACAAAGAAGCTTACTGCTTGGGCTAAAACTTTAACCCTACCTAGTGATAAGGTTTGTTTTTTTAACTTCACAGCAAGTCATGATGGAATAGGTATGCGTCCAGTTAAAGGGCTTTTAGAAGATCATGAGATTGAATATTTGGTAAATTGTGTTAAAGAACATGGTGGATTGGTATCTTATAGGGCTGAAGAGGATGGAAGTCAAACTCCATATGAGTTAAACTGTTCTTATATAGATGCTCTAACAAATCCAAATGAAGACCAATATTTAAGAATAAAAAGAATGCTAGTAACTCAAGCTGCTGTTTTAGCTATGCCAGGAGTTCCTGGGATTTATTTTCATTCTCTTGTAGGTTCTAAAAATTATCATGAAGGGGTTAAACACTCTGGAATAAATAGAACAATAAATAGAGAAAAGTATAATATTGACTGGCTTGAAAATGAACTCTCTAGTCAAGGAACTGTGGCAAAAACAATGTTTGATTCATATAAAAGACTTATCTCAATAAGAATAAATGAAGAAGCATTTAACCCTTTTGGAGATTTTGAAATTTTAGATTTAGATGATAGGCTGTTTGTAATAGACCAGTCATGTTGTGGGCATGAGACTAGAATAATAGCATTACATAATTTTTCAAATGAAGAGGTTATTTGTAAGTTACCTGATAACATTTCTCTTCCTCTTTGTGATATACTATCTTCAAATTGTATGACAAATAATGGTCAAAATGCAGATGAACTCAAACTAGAACCTTACCAAATAATGTGGTTAAAAGGTAAAATTTAAAAATGAAAAAGGATAAAAAATGAATAATAAAGAAAAATCAATAACAAGCTGTCTATTTCCAGCCGCAGGGTATGGGACAAGATTTCTTCCAGCAACAAAAGCTATGCCAAAAGAGATGTTACCAGTTCTTACAAAACCTCTTATTCAATATGGTGTTGAAGAGGCTATGGAAGCTGGCTGTGATATTATGTCGGTAATTACAGGACGAGGGAAAAGAGCAATAACAGACCACTTTGATATCTCTTATGAGTTAGAACACCAAATTCAAGGTTCATCAAAAGAGAAGATGTTAGCAGATATTAGAAATATCATTGATAAGTGTACATTTACTTATACAAGACAAAATGAGATGAAAGGTTTAGGTGATGCTATCTATAAAGGTAAAGTTTTAGTAGGGGATATTAATCCTTTTGCTGTAATACTTGCAGATGACCTTTGTGTAAATCCAAAGGGTGATGGAATATTAGCTCAAATGGTAAAGCTTTATAATAAATATAAATGTTGTATCGTAGCTTGTATGGAAGTTCCTAAAGAGGATGTACATAAATATGGGGTAATAGAAGGAAACCAGATAGAAGATGGTGTATTTATGGTATCAAATATGGTAGAAAAACCTGATAATGATAAAGCACCTTCAAATCTTGCAGTTATTGGAAGATATATTCTGACACCAGATATTTTTGAGATTATTCAAAATACAAAACCTGGGAAAAATGGAGAGTTACAAATTACAGATGCCCTATGTACACAAGCAAAAAAAGGCATGGTAATGGCTTATAAATTCCAAGGTAAAAGATTTGATTGTGGAAGTGTTGATGGTTTTGTTGAAGCCACAAACTATTTTTATAATTTAGAGAATAAAAAGAAATAAAATGAATACAAAAAATAATCTATGTGATTTTATACTTTTTGGAGGGCATGGTGATTTATCATTTAGAAAACTCATGCCTGCACTATATCATTTATGCAAAGATGAATATATATCAAGTGAAAGTAGAATAATAACAATCTCAAGAAAAGAGATAAGCATAGATGAGCATATAGACTTGATAAAAGAAAAGCTCATTGAGTTTTTGAGTGAAGAAAAACTTGATGAGAAGTTTTTTGAAGTCTTTAAAAAACAACTTTTAATGGTAACTATAGATTTTTCAAATGAAAGCTCATATGAAAAGCTACAAAATATCTTAAATGAACATACTGATAGAGATAGAATCAATTATCTATCAACTTCACCTGATTTTTTTGGAAGTATATGCAACTCCCTAAATAATTGGGATTTGATAAGTAAACAGACAAGAGTTGTATTAGAAAAGCCTTTAGGTAGAGACCTGAAGTCATCCCAAGAGATTAACAAAGAGGTTTTAAAATATTTTGAAGAAGACCAAGTATATAGAATAGATCACTATTTAGGTAAAGATACTGTTCAAAATATTATGGCTTTACGTTTTTCAAATAGGCTTTTTGTACCCCTTTGGAACTCTAATCATATAGACCATGTCCAAATTACAGTTGCAGAGAGTGTTGGTGTTGAGAATAGATGGGGCTATTACAATGAGTATGGAGCCCTAAGAGATATGATTCAAAATCATCTTATGCAACTACTTTGTCTAATAGCTATGGAGCCACCTTGTTCACTTGAAGCAAATAGTGTAAGGGATGAAAAAGTAAAAGTTTTACGCTCTTTTAGAAAAGTAAGTGATGAGGATATTAAAACTAAAACAGTAAGAGCTCAGTACAAAGCTGGCTCTTCAGATGGTTCAAGTGTTCCTGGATATTTAGATGGTAAAGATGAAGAAAGTAATACAGAAACATTTGCAGCAATAAGAGTTGATATTGATAACTGGCGATGGAATGGGGTTCCTTTTTATATAAGAAGTGGTAAACGTCTTCAAAAAAGAAATTCTGAGATAGTAATACAGTTTAAAACTATTCCCCACTCTATTTTTGGTGGAGATGAAACTTCAATAAATGCAAATAGACTTGTGATAACCTTACAACCAAAAGAGAGTATTGAGTTAAAACTTATGAATAAAATTCCAGGACTAAGTGATACTATGAAGCTTCAACAAGTAGACTTAGAACTAAACTCACCCCATAATAGCCACAGAAAACCAGATGCTTATGAAAGACTTATTTTAGATGTAATTCGTGCTAATCCAACACTGTTTATGAGACTTGATGAGGTAGAGACAGCTTGGAAATGGGCAGATAAAATTATTGATGGTTGGGAAAAAAATCTATCACCTATGAAAACCTACACAGCTGGAAGTGATGGTCCTAGTGCGGCTATTCAATTAATCGCAAAAGATGGAAGAAGTTGGAACGATGAATGATCTTAAAGAATTTTCTTCAAGTGAAGAACTAGCCCAAAACTTAGCTCAAAATATAGCTTTAATACTTGAAAATAGTATAAAAGCTTATGGGCAAGCCACCCTTTTAGTATCAGGAGGGAATACCCCAAAACTATTTTTTCAAAAGCTTTCAGAAATAAATATTGCATGGAAAAAGGTAACCATTGGACTAGTTGATGAGAGATGGCTTGAAAATGATTCTAAAAATAGTAATGCTTTTTTAGTTCAGGAAAATTTACTTATCAATTTTGCAAAAGAAGCTAGATTTGTAGGGCTTTATGTAAAGGGAGTCAGTGCAAGTTCAGCTCAAAAAATTTGCTCTAAGATTTATGAAAAAGAGTTTGAAAGAACTGATGTATTAGTTTTAGGAATGGGTACTGATGGTCATACGGCATCACTGTTTCCCAATAATGAAAGACTAAAAGAGGCTTATGATTTAACAAATGACAATTTTTGTATCTCTATTGAGCCAAAAACAGCTCCATATGAAAGAATGAGTCTAACTCTTAGAAAAGTTCTTGAAGCCAAAAATATAATTTTACATATTGAAGGAAAAGAGAAATTAGAAGTTTATCGTAGTGCTATAGAAGCAAAAGATATTTACAAATATCCTGTAAGCTCAGTTTTAAATCTAAAGGGCAAAGAAATCGAGGTTTATTACTCATGAACAAAATAATCAAAGATGTAACAAATAGAATAATAAAAAGGTCGCAAAATAGTAGAAAAATCTATTTAGCAAGAATAAACGAAGCTAAAAAAAATAGTGTCAATAGGGCTGTTTTAGATTGTGCTAATTTAGCCCATGCAATTGCTCCTATGAATGATGAAGAAAAAACACATTTAAGTGATATGAAGTCTTTTAATATGGGAATTGTAACTGCATATAATGATATGTTATCAGCCCATGAACCGTACCATGCATATCCTGACATATTAAAAAAAGAGCTTATAAAATATGGCTCTACTGCACAAGTTGCAGGGGGTGTTCCTGCTATGTGTGATGGGGTTACTCAAGGACAACCAGGTATGGAATTGTCCCTATTTTCTAGGGATAATATTGCAATGGGAACAGCAATTGCCTTAAGTCATAATACTTATGATGGAGCATTTTATTTAGGGATTTGTGACAAAATTGTGCCAGGTTTATTAATAGGAGCTTTGAGTTATGGTCATCTGCCTGCTATTTTTGTGCCTTCTGGTCCTATGCCTTCTGGTATTTCTAATAAAGAAAAAGCAAAAACACGACAAGAGTTTGCCCAAGGTAAAGTTAATGAAAAGGTACTTTTTGAAGTTGAAAAAGCTTCATACCATAGCTGTGGTACTTGTACCTTTTTTGGAACAGCAAATTCAAATCAAATGCTTTTAGAGATGATGGGACTACAACTTCCTAATGGCTCTTTTGTAAATGCTAATACACCTCTAAGATATGCTTTGACAAGAAAATCAGCTCAAAGACTTATTGATTTATGTGATAAAAAGATATCAATATCTGATATTGTAAATGAAAAATCTTTTGTAAATGCAATAGTTGGATTAATGGCAACGGGTGGTTCTACAAATCATACAATACATTTAATTGCTATGGCAAAAGCTGCAGGTATTGTTCTTACTTGGGAAGACTTTGATGATATTTCAAAGGTAACACCATTGCTTTGTAAAATGTATCCAAATGGAAGTGCAGATGTAAATCATTTTAGAGATGCAGGTGGGATGAGTGTTGTAATCGCACAACTTTTAAAAGCTGGCTTAGTGCATAATGATGTTCAAACAGTTGTTGGAACAGGATTGGATGATTTTATAAAAGAGCCAGTTTTACAAAATGAAGAGGTGCTGTTTAGTGATGGAGCAATTATTTCTAAAAATGATGAAGTAATATCTGACACTAAAAACCCATTTTCATCTGAGGGTGGATTGAAACTTTTACTTGGAGATATTGGTAAAAGTGTTATAAAAACTTCAGCACTTAAAGATGAACATCTATATATAAAAGCACCTGCACTTGTATTTAATTCCCAAGAAGAGTTACAAGAAGACTTTATACAAGGAAAACTTGAAAAAGATTTTATTGCAGTTGTTAGATATCAAGGACCCAAATCAAATGGTATGCCAGAACTTCACAAACTTATGCCTCCTCTTGGAGCTTTGCAGGATAAAGGTTTTAAAGTTGCAATTATAACTGATGGTCGTATGTCTGGGGCTTCTGGAAAAGTTGCTTCTGCAATACATCTTTATCCAGAAGCCGTTGAAGGCGGACTTATTTCAAAAATAGAAAATGGTGACATAATAGAGATGGATATTAGAAATGGAACTATAAAACTTTTAGTTGATAAGGAAGTTTTAGAAAAAAGAGAAGTTAAACAAATAGATTTAGAAAAAAATAGACATGGCTTTGGAAGAGAACTATTTTCAGCAATTAGAGAAAATATAAGTTCAAGTGAAACTGGAGCTACAATTTTTAAACTTGTAGGAGAGGAAAATTCATGAATGCAAATGATGTAATGAAAATATCACCAATTGTACCTGTTATTGCACTTGATGATGTAAAAGATGCTTTACCTTTAGCAAAAGCTTTAAGTGAAGGTGGAATAAATATCATGGAGATAACATTAAGAACACCTGCTGGACTTAAAGCTATAGAGGTTATCTCAAAAGAGATGCCTTCTATGCATGTAGGAGCTGGAACAGTTTGTAATAATGTAGATTTATTAGAAGCAAAAGCAGTTGGAGCTAAATTTGTATTTTCACCTGGAATTAGCCAAGAGTTAATAGATAGTTCAAAAAAACACAATATGACTTTGATTCCAGGAGTTGCTACTTCTTCAGAAGTTATGCTTGCTCAAAATAATGGTATTTATAATTGTAAACTTTTCCCTGCAACACTAAGTGGTGGTGTTGATATTTTAAAAGCATTTCAAGGACCATATTCAAAAATGAATTTTTGTCCTACTGGTGGAGTTAATTTAGAAAACCTCAATGATTTCATATCTTTAAAAAATGTTTTATGCGTAGGTGGAACATGGATTGTTCCAAAAGATGTTATAAAAAATGGTGATTTTAATAAAATTACCCAGTTATGTATTGAAGCACTAAAAACTATAAAATAAAAGGAGAATATTTTGTCAAATGATTTAGCAGGAAAAAAAGCACCCAAAGAGATTTTAGAAGATATTCCAAAACTAATTTCCTCTTATTATGATAATAAGCCAGATATAAATAAAGTAACACAAAAAGTTAGTTTTGGGACATCAGGACATAGAGGAAGTTCATTAAAAATAAGTTTTAATGAAGACCATATTTTAGCTATTTCACAAGCCTTATGTGAATATAGAAAAAGTGCAGGTATAAGTGGAACACTATACATAGGAATAGATACTCATGCTCTCTCAACTCCTGCTCAAACAACAGCTTTGCAAGTATTTGTAGCAAATGAAGTAAAGTGTAAAATTGCCCAAGATAAAAACTTCACTCCCACCCCAGTAATCTCATATACTATTTTACAAGCAAATAAAAATAGTAAAGTTTTAAATGATGGAGTTGTTATAACTCCTTCTCACAATCCTCCAAGTGATGGTGGTTTTAAATATAATCCACCAAATGGAGGGCCAGCTGATAGTGATGTTACAACTATTATAGAAAATAGAGCAAATGAGATTTTGGCAAATAATTTAAAAGATGTAAAAAAAGTCTCAATAGAAGAGTTAGAAAATTCTAATTTTATAGAAGAGTTTGATTTTATTACCCCTTATGTAAAAGATTTAATAAGCATTATTGATATGGATTGTATAAAAAAAGCAAATCTTAAAATCGGTGTTGACCCAATGGGTGGTTCAGGAATAGAAGTTTATAAAAAGATAAAAGAGATATATGGCTTAAATCTTGAAATTGTAAATGATAAAGTTGATCCAACATTTTCATTTATGACTTGTGACCATGATGGGAAGATAAGAATGGACTGTTCTTCAAAAGATGCGATGGCTTCATTGATTGGCTTAAAAGACAAGTTTGATTTAGCATTTGCAAATGACCCTGACTTTGATAGACATGGAATAGTAACTCCTAGTGTTGGGCTTATGAATCCAAATCATTATCTCTCAGTTGCTATTTGGTATTTGTATTCAAATAGACCTTGGAGTGATGACCTAGGCATTGGAAAAACACTTGTTTCAAGTTCTATGATAGATAGAGTTGCAAAGATGTTAAATAAAAAGCTTTATGAAGTGCCTGTTGGCTTTAAGTGGTTTGTTGATGGATTATATAAAGGAACATTAGGTTTTGGTGGAGAAGAGAGTGCTGGAGCTTCATTTTTAAGATTTGATGGAACTGTTTGGTCAACGGATAAAGATGGAATTATTTTAAACCTATTAGCTGCTGAAATTACTTCAAAACTAAAAAAAGACCCAGGAATTATTTATAAAGAGTTAGAAGAAAAAAATGGAACTTCATTCTATAAAAGAGTTGATGCACCGGCAACTTTAGAGCAAAAGGCTAAATTAAAAAACCTAAGTGTTGAAGATATTGTTTCAAAAGAGCTGGCAGGTGAAAATATTGAAAATATTTTTACTAAAGCCCATGGAAATAAAGCATCCATTGGAGGGCTTAAAGTGGTCACCAAAAATGGCTGGTTTGCAGCACGTCCTTCAGGTACTGAAGATATATATAAAATCTATGCAGAGAGTTTTATTAGTAGTGAGCATTTAGAGCTTATTTTAGCCCAAGCTCAAGATATAGTAACACAAAGTATAAAAGGATAAAAGATGAATTATAGCGCAAATTTTAATCCAAGGGTTTCAGATGCTGAGATTTTTGAAAGTATAAAAAAAGAGAAACAAGATATTGGGTATTATAATTTACCTTTTCAAGATACAACTGAAATTAAAGAGTATGCCCAAACTGTTAAACAAAAAGATATAGCAATAATTGGGATTGGTGGGAGTACTTTAGGAACATATGCAATTTATAGTTTTCTAACAAGAACACATAATTTTGATAAAAAATTACATTTTTTTGAGTCCACTGACCCCATTGATATAAATACTAGATTGGATAGGCTAGATTTAAAAGACACGTTATTTATAGTTATTAGTAAATCAGGAACTACAATTGAGACAATAAGTGTTTTTAAATATTTGTATTCAAAAGTTAAAATTGATAAAGAAAACTGTTTGGTAATAACAGAAAATGATAGTAAGCTGAATGATTTCGCTGTGGCAAATGAGATAAAAACTTTTGAAGTACCTAAAAATGTAGGTGGAAGGTTTTCTGTTTTTTCTACAGTAGGACTTGTACCACTTGCTATTGTTGGAATTGATATTGATAGATTATTGGATGGGTGTAAAGAGGCTTATAGTGAGTACTTTGAACAAGAACTTTTATATAAAAGAATTATGACAAAAGCTAGATTTATGGCTGAATACAAACATAAGTTTAATAACAATGTTGTTTTTTCATATGCTTCAGAACTTGAAGGCTTTAATAAGTGGTATGTTCAACTTTGGGGTGAAAGTTTAGGGAAAATTGATAATGATAATACTCACCAAGGTCTAACACCAATTGGACTATTAGGACCTGTTGACCAACACAGTTTTTTACAACTTATTATTCAAGGAAAAAGAGATAAAACAGTTACTTTTATAAAAATAAAAGATTTTGCTGATAATTCAAAAATTCCTGATGTTAAATTAAAAGGTTTAGAAGAACTTGATTATATCAATAATTTAAAATTTTCTGAACTAATAAATCATCAAGCAGATGCAACAATAGAAGCAGTGCATAACTTACAGGATATTCCTTGTGATACTATTACTATGGAAAAAGTTGATGGATTTAACCTAGCTAGACTGATGTATATATATGAACTTTTAACTTCAATTGTTGGTAAGTTTTTATATATAAATACTTATGACCAACCAGGTGTTGAAAGTGGTAAGATAATATTAAAAGAGAAGTTAAAAGGTAAAAAATAGTCTATAGAAAGTATTTTTAGATATATGAATGATATTTGAATTAATGTATAATCTTATATAAAAGATGTAAGGAAAAATTATGAAATTAGGAATATCATCATGTTTGATTGGAAATCTTTGTCGTTATGATGGCGCGCACTCAAAGGATGCCTTTGTATACAATATCCTTCAAAAATATTTTGAGATAGTTCCATACTGTCCTGAAGATATGATATTTGGTTCACCAAGGGAAACTATTAGGTTAGTTAGAGAGGGTGAGGATATTAAAGTTACCACAAGTGATGGCTCAAAAGATGTGACAAAAGAGCTGGATGATATCTCTGTTGTTTGTGCACAAAAAATAGCGAAAGACGATATTTGTGGTTTTATTCTAAAATCAAAGTCCCCAACTTGTGGTATGGAGAGAGTTAAGGTATATCAAGCCAAAAATGCTCCAAGTGTAAAAGAGGGTGTGGGTTTTTTTGCAAAACGAATAAAAGAGCATTACCCTTATTTACCTGTTGAAGAAGAGGGTAGATTAAATGATGCTTGGCTAAAAGAAAACTTTTTAATGCAAATATTTGCCTATAAAGATTTACATGAGTTGCTAAAAAAAGATATAAAATTAAATGACTTAGTTGAGTTTCATACTTCATATAAATATCTAATTTATGCAAAATCACAAGAGTTTTATAAAGAGTTAGGGAATATTGTTGCAAATCATGATAAAAAGCCTTTATCAGAGATTTTAGATGAATATAAACTGAGTTTTTTACAAGCTATTAGTCAAAAAAGCACTATCAATAAAACTTACAATGTCTTGCTTCATATCTTTGGTTATTTTAAAAAGCATATATCAAAAGAAGAAAAAGAGTTATTACTTATAACCATGGATGAATATAAAGATGGTATAGTTCCTTTGATAACAATAGTTAAGATGTTTAAAATCTATATTAGTAAACATGATATAGAATATCTAAAAAAACAAAAGTTTTTAAATCCATACCCTGCAGAGTTAGCGCTAAGGTCTGATTTAAAAGCAAATAAATAGGTTTAATATGGAAGTTTTTAATAATATCCCCCTTCATATGAATGTAATGGTAATATTTTTTTCGATATTACCCTTTGTAGTTTTATTAAGTATTAATTACGCAAGAAATAAAAAGTACAAACTACATCTTATCTCTCAAGGTTTTGTCCTTATATTAACACTCTTAGTGTTAGCATATTTTGAAGTTATGATTAGAATAGATGGTGGTTTTTTTGAGTTTGCAAAGCAAAGTAATATGTCCCACGATTTCTTAGTTAAATATCTTTTCTTCCATATTGCATTATCTATTATTGCAGCTATTTTGTGGATAAGACTCTTTTTTAATTCGATGAGCGTATATAGAGCAGGCAAGATAGACAGCTTAAAAAACTCAAAACATAAACGAGATGGAAAGATAACATTTTTATTTTTATTGCTTAGTTGCGTGACGGGAGTATTTCTTTATCTATTTTTATTTATTTTTTAAAAAAGGTAATAAAAACCCTCTACCTAAGTAGAGAGTTTCTTAACAATCAGAGAAGTTTTTTATTATCTCTTTTGCACTTTTTAGGGCTTTATCACTTGAATCTTTATCAAAAGTAAGTGCTACTGCCATTCTTCTTCCAATGTGAGATTGAGGTTTCCCAAAAACTCTTACAAATGATTTATCACTAAAGGCATTTTCATTTATGTCAATAATAGGATTAAAAGTATCTGCAACAGCTTTATATGCTGCACTTGCACCTGCTCCATATTGAATGTAATTTAATGGCAATCCAAGTACTGCTCGTACATGAAGCGCAAATTCACTTTGAGATTGAGTAATCATTGTTACCATTCCTGTATCATGTGGTCGGGGACTTACTTCTGAAAAATAAACTTCATCCCCTTTTACAAACAACTCAACTCCAAAAATACCTCTACCGCCAAGGCCATCTGTGATTTTTTTAGCTATCTCTTCTGATTTTTTGATTGCTATTTCACTCATATTCATTGGTTGCCATGAAAAAACATAATCACCATCTTTTTGTATATGACCTATTGGTTCACAAAAAATAGTTTGTTTTTCATTTCGTACAGTTAATAGTGTTATCTCATAATCAAATTTAATAAACTCTTCTACAATCAACTCACTAGCATCTCCTCTAGCTTCCTTTGCAATTTCCCACGATTTTTCCAAATCATCTGCACTTTTAGCAATACTTTGTCCATGTCCTGAACTACTCATTACAGGTTTTATAACACAAGGAAAATCAATATATGCTGCTGCATCTTTTAACTCATCAAAACTTTTTACAAATTTATATTTGCTTGTAGGTATATTTAACTCTTCTGCTGCAAACTCTCGTATATTTTTTCTATTCATAGTTTTATTTACAGCTTCAGCATTTGGTATTACATGAAATCCCTCTTTTTCAGCAGTAAATAAAGCATCTATATTGATAGCTTCAACTTCTGGCAAAATATAATCAGGCTTTTCTCTTCTAATTACATCTAAAATCTCATTTTTGTTTTTCATATTGATTGTATAAGATCTATTTGCAACTTGTTGTGCAGGAGCATTATTATAACTATCAACAGCAATTGTTTCAATACCTAATCTTTGAGCCTCAATTATTACCTCTTTACCTAATTCACCACTACCAAGTAGCATAATTTTGATTGAATCAGATTTCAATGGAGCACTAAATTTCATTTTTTTCCTTTGTTAAATTATTGTAAAATTTTTCATCATATTTTTGTAGCTTATTTTTTTTGATAACATTTTTTAATATACGTAAATATTTCTCTCTTATTTGTGAGTAGTTTATCATTGTTTGACTCAATGGTACACCTGTGATTTTTTTCTTTTGTTTTACTAGTTCTCGTCTTTTATTTCTAAAAGTGTAGTAGGCCTTTGTTCTATTAAGGTTTAACATATATGCAGAAATAGAGTCCTCAAATGAGTCAAATATTCTTATTAAGTGTTTTGCCTTTGCATCTCTTCTTAAGGGCATAATACCTTTTTTACCATAAGTCCAGTGTCCAAATAAGTTATTTCCAAGTTTTACAAATCTACTCATACCCCAACCACTCTCAACGGCAGCTTGAGCTAAAGCCATAGAGGGTGGTACTATATTTACTTTTTTTAAGAGTTTGTCAAAATCAAGAGGATCTTTAACACTATATTTTTTTGCTATTTGAGTTAGTTTTAAAAACTCTTGAGACTCTTCATCTAAGTCTTTATTATCTTTAAGAGATAAAATAAATTCTCTCTCTTTTAAGATATTTTTATTTGCATTTTCAATGTGGGGGTACAAATAATCAAAAAAATAGTTTTGTTTTTTTATTGTAGCTCTCATTTTATAATAATCTTCAGGAAAACCTGTAGTTTGGGCAAAACTATAAGAAAAAAGAAATGTAATAAATAAAGCAGATAATACCTTCTTCATTTTAAACCTCCGTTGTAAAAACTTTTTTTACAGCACCTTTGAAAAATAAGTTACCATCTTTAATACTTAGAGTTAACTCTTCTTTACTTTTAGGATATACAAAAGTTTTATTATTTACAAGATTAAGGTTATTTGCTCTTAAAAATGCAGCCGCCATTCCTGTTCCGCAAGCTAATGTTTCACCTTCAACACCTCTTTCATAGGTTCTTATAAATATTTTTTTATTTTCTATTTTTATAAAGTTTACATTTGCATTGTATGCATATCTCATTTTTGCACACAAATCATGGTCATATTTTTCTAAATCATCTACAATAGTTACCAAGTGAGGAACACCAGTATCTGCAAGCCACCAAGTAAAACCCTCTTCTTCAAACTCTTCTTTTAAAACTTTTGGTGTTGTTAATTGTGTTTCAACAATATTATCTTCCACAACAGACTCTATTTTTCCAGCACCTGTTAAAAATTGCATTTTATTTGAAGCTAAGCCATTGTTAAAAGCATAGTGAGCACACGCTCTTGTTGCATTGCCACACATGGCGGCATCACTTCCATCACTATTATAAAATAGCCATTTGAAATCAGCATCACTAGTAGGAATTAGTACCACAAATCCATCTGCTCCAATTCCTTCAGTTCTATTGCATAGTCTTATAGCATCTTGTGAAAAATCTTTTTGTAAAAATGAGTGTGATATTATAAAGTCATTCCCACTTGCACTATATTTTGTATAAGTCATATAATCTCTCCTATAACTCTCTCAACCTCTTTTTGGAGGTTTTTTAAATTTGTTGAATTATCAATTACTAAATCTGCTAACTCTTTTTTCTTTTCTATATCCATTTGATTTGAAATCTTTAATTTCGCCTCTTCTTCGCTTATTTTATCACGTTCCATCAGTCTTTTTATTTGTAACTCTTTAGGTGTATATATTACCAAAGATTTCTTAATGGGATAATTCATTTTTTCATAAAATAGAGGAATATCTATAAAGTAGGGTTTTCCTTGTCCTTCAAAGATTATTGACTCTTTTTCTATCTCTTCTTTTATTAAAGGATGAATAAAGTTCTCTAGTTTCTCTTTATTTTCTTGATTTGAAAAAATTATAGGCCCTAACTTTTTTCGAAGAACCTTTCCATTTTCAACATACTCTTGACCAAACATTGAAGCTATTTTATCACTATGTATATCTAAAAGTTTATGAGCTATCTTATCTGCATCAATTGTCAAAAAGCCATGTAGTTTAAAAAGACTACAAACGGTACTTTTACCTGTGGCTATACCACCTGTTAGTGCAATAGCATATTTAAATGTTTCGTTATTCATTATTAGATTTTACAATAAAGTTGATTAATTTTAAAGGCGGATGGATTTTGTATCGCAAAGCTTATCGCTTTGCAATACCTGTTAAATCTTTTTGAATGTGAGTAGGAAATACGAAAGATGCATGTTGAATCTCCGTAGAATAGTAGTTTAAGTCCACAAGTAAATCAGATCTTTGTAAAATAATATCAGCTGTTGGATGATACTTTTTAGATGCTAATACACAAGTTGTATGTCCAAAATTATATGGCATACAAATCCAAAAATTAGCCCCAGTGATTGTTAAATCGTTTTTTAACCTATTGGCATCTTTAGAATAACTATCTGTTTTATATGAAATTAGGCCGTCATCTTTTAAAACTCTTTGAATATTTGCTAAAACTATTTCATCAATATTTGTATCTGTTAAAATTACTACATCAACGTTTTTTTCATTTTTAGAGTTTAATAAAGAGATGTCTCCGTATTCTACATTTAATTTGTGTTTTGCTACTTCAGATTTTAGTTCTTCATCACAGTTTCCTATAACTAAGATATTTTCTGGTTCTTTGTGTGTACACAATGGAACATGAACAATCATTTCATTAAAGCTGAAATTTTTGTTTTCAATACTTGACATTATCAGTCCTTTTATTTTATTAATTTTTCGATATAATACCGAAAAAGTTTTAAATTAATAATAGATAATTATTTTAATTGTAAAAAGTAAAAAAAAGGTGAAGAATGAGCACAGTTAGTTACAAAGATGCTGGTGTAGATATAGATGCAGGAAATCAGTTTGTTGAAAATATTAAACCATATGTTAAATCAACAATGATTCCAGGTGTACTTGGAGGAATAGGTTCTTTTGCAGGTGCCTTTGAGTTACCAAGTGGTTACAAAAAACCAGTATTACTTTCAGGAACTGATGGTGTTGGAACAAAACTAAAATTAGCAATTGATTCTAAAAAATTTGACACAGTAGGAATTGACTTAGTTGCTATGTGCACAAATGATTTATTATGTAATTTTGGTGTGCCACTATTTTTCTTAGACTATTATGCAACAGCAAAACTAGAAGTAGATGAAGCAACAGATGTTGTAAAAGGAATAGCTGAAGGGTGTATTAGAAGTGAATGTGCACTTGTAGGTGGAGAAACTGCAGAGATGCCAGGAATGTACAAAGAGGGTGATTTCGATTTAGCTGGTTTTTGTGTTGGAATTGCTGAAAAAGATGAATTAAATAGAATTGAAAAAATCTCTGTTGGAGATACTTTGATTGCACTTCCATCTTCTGGAGTTCACTCAAATGGTTTCTCACTTGTGAGAAAACTATTATTAGAAAAACTTGAAATGTCTTTAGATGATGATTTCCAAGGAAAACCACTAAAAGATGTATTATTAGAGCCAACTAGAATTTATGTAAAAGAGTTCAAAGCAAACAAAGATAATATCAATGCCTTAGCTCATATTACTGGTGGTGGGATTACTGAAAACTTACCAAGAGTTTTACCAGATAATTTTAAAGCAGTAGTGCATAGAGATAAAATAAAAGTATTACCAATCTTTGAATTTATGTCTGAATATGTTGAAGTAGAAGAGATGTATAGAACCTTTAACATGGGTGTTGGTATGGTTTTAGTTGTAAATCCTGCAAATGTAGATGCCGTTTTAGCAAATACAGATGGTTATGTAATAGGTGAGATTGCTGAGGGTGAAAAAGGTGTAGAGTTTATCTAGACTTTTAATAGTTTATTTAAAAGGTAAGTTCTTATGAGCTTGCCTTTTTTTATGCTTTTTAAAAAGTATAACTATCATCTTTTAGATTTGCATGGGAATAGTCACAAAAAGGTTTGTTTTGAGAGTTTCCACAACGGCAAAGGGTAAACTTTGTTTTGTTTGCAAATGATGACCATTTTTCAATTTTGATATTAATAGGACCACGCACTTGTATAGGACCATGTTTAATAATATCTATTTTCTCTTTTTGACAATCTTCTAATTGACAATCATCATTTTTGTTTAAAGTATATGATAGTGCACCAGAAGGGCAATCTTCTACTGAGGCTATGATATCTTCAATAGTTCCTTTTTCAAGATTAATCCAATCATTTGAACCAGATGTATAGATATCTGGAAATTTCTTTACACAGTTTTCAGAACCTGCACAAATTGATCTATTAAAGGTAACTGTTACACTTTTTGAATCATAAACTTGAAGTATCTCTTCTTCTAAATCATTTTGTGATGTGAACTTATATTTTATATGTGTTCCATCACAAAAGGGTTGAGTATTTGATCTTCCACATCGACATATAAGGTTAGTTTTAGCCAAATTCATGGCTTGGCAGTCATAAAAAAGTATATCTTTTAAAGTCTCTTTTGTTTGGTTAACAATTTTTAAAGGCCCATTTTTAATAGGTTCTATTGACAACTTTTTCATAATCAATCCTTTTTTTATGATTTATTTAATAATAACCTTAAGCCTCTTTCATTTCAATAAATAGAAAATGAGAATTTGTTATAGCCTCTATAGTTATTTTTTCCTCTTTTGTTATCTCCATGGCATCACCACTTTTTAACTCAATTCCATTTATTTTTGAACTGCCTTCTATTTGTGCAAAATATACTTGTCTTTGGTTTTGTATTTCAAAATCTAGACTTTTTGATTTTTCTAATTCACTTACATACATATTTACATCTTGATGAAGCTTGATTTTGGCATTGCCATCTTGTGATGATACGATATTCAATAATTTATTTTTTCTTTCATCTTGAAGATATCTTTTTGAACCATAAAGTCTTGGAAGGCCATTTTTAGGAGGTATAATCCAAATTTGCAAAAGTCTTAAATCTTCAGTTTTATTGAGATTATGCTCACTATGATAGATGCCATCACCTGCACTTAGGTATTGTACTTCACCTCTTTTAAGAGTTTCACTATTACCCATAGAATCCTTATGTGTAATCTCTCCTCTAACAACATAAGAGACTATTTCCATATTTGCATGTGGGTGTGTATCAAAACCACTTTCAGTGTGAATAATATCGTCATTTAGAACTCTTAATACTCCAAAGTTAATATTATCTGCATTTCTATAGTCTGCAAAACTAAAGTGAAATCGACTTTCTAACCATCCTAAATTAGAAGTGCCCATATTTTCCTTTAAAAGTTTTTTTAACATAAGTTACTCCTTTATTATTTGGACAAACTGCTCTAAGATTTTTTTTGAACTTTCTTTATCCAATGATTTTGTATAAGTTGTTATTATTTCTCTTGGCATAACAATGGAACCTAATCTTGTAAATTGGTTTCTCATTGCATTTGATACATCAATTCCATTACTTCCCGAGTGAGTTGCTAATTGAATTTTTTTTAATGAAAATAAAGCTCTAAAGTCATCTCCTATTCTTGAAATCCATGCAATCATATTTACCAATGATGGAGGTAGTGAAAAGTTATATTCAGGAGAAACAAAAACGTAAGCATCTGCTTTTTTCATTTTATTGGCAATATCTAAAGCTTTTTGTGGGATACCATCATTTTGCTCTTTTAAAGTATCATACATTGGAAGCTCAAGTTCTACTAAGTTTATTATTTCGCTTGTTTTATTCTTTTCTTTTAATTGTTCTTGTAATATTTTTGCAAGTTTCATATTTTCATTTAAACTTGCCACAAAAATTAATATCATAATTTACTCCTCAAATAATATAGTATCCATTGATAGATTTCCATACATATAAACATCATGTAAAGATTTACCAACTTTACTTTTAGATGCACCTAAACTCACAAAAAGAGGTAAAAAATGCTCAAGAGTAGGGTGGTTGTGTGCTAAATAAGGAGCTTGTTTATAGTTAGAAAGGGAGTCTATATCTGCTTTTTCCAGTTTATCTACTACCCAATCTCTAAACTCTTTTGCATAAGGTTTTACATCTGATTTATTTTCATCCCAAACTATATCACCTAGATTATGAGTCATTGAACCACTGCCAATAATTAAAGTATCTTCTCTTAGTTTATATAAAACTTCTCCTAAATGCATCAACTCTTTGGCATCATAAGTTAAAGGTAAAGAGATTTGTATGATAGGAATATCTGCTTTTGGATATAAAAACTTAAGAGGTGACCAGACACCATGGTCATAACCACCTCTTGAGTAATCCTTTTGTATATCAATTCCATTTGATGTAAGTAAATTTACGATTTCATCATTTTTTTCTTTACTACTAGGGGCTTCATAAGTTAATGCATAAAGTTCTTTTGGAAAATTATAAAAGTCATATATAGTGTGAGGGTTATCTTCATACAGTATTTTTAAACTGTTTGTTACCCAATGTGCAGATATTACCAAGATATATTTAGGGGTCTGGAACTTTGTTGAAAGTTCTTCTAAAAATTTTGTTGTATTATTTTTCATCAAGGCAAGTCCAGGACTGCCATGTGAAATATATATACTTGGTAACATCATACTTCCTTATTTAGCTAAAATACCTTCTAGTTCTACATTGATTTTTACTGTTTCACCAACAACAACTCCACCTGCTTCTAAAGTTTTGTTCCAGTTAAGTCCATAATCTTTTCTATTGATTTTTCCACTTAATGCTAAACCAACTCTTCTATTTCCCCATGGGTCAACAATACTTCCATTATTTTCAAAATCAAGTGCAACTTCTTTTGTAACACCTCTCATTGTTAACTTACCATATGCCTTATCATCTTCAATTTTATCTAAAGTGAAAGTAAGATGAGGGAAATTTGCTGCATCAAAAAAATCTTCAGATCTTAAATGTTTGTCTCTTTTTTCATTTTCAGTATTTATTGAAGCTACTACAACATTACCAGTTAAATTTTCTAAGGTGTTAGTTTTTTCGTCATATTCAAAAGAACCTGTAAATTTATCAAACTTTCCAGTTACACTTGAAATCATTAGATGTTTAACTTTAAAGCCAACATTTGAGTGATCTTTATCAACGTTATATGTTCCTGCAAATAATGCACCAGCTGCCAATATTGAGATTAAACCTAATTTTACGATATTCATTTTCTTTCCTTTAATTACTAATTAGTAGTATATGTTTAAATTTTAATTTACTTTATAGACTTTATCAAGTAGAGAATATAAAGTATACAACTCTTCGTCATCTAAAACTTCTAAAGCATTATATAGATTTTTTGCATGATTTGGAAATACTTTTTCTATTACATCTTTACCTTTTTGAGTAATGGTTAAAATAGATGCTCTGTTATCGTTTGGATCTTTTATTGAAGTTATCCAGCCATCTCTTTTTAGGTTTTTTATAACTACTGTTATATTGCCTGGCGTACTCATGGTAAGTTTTGTAATAGAACCAATATTTAAATCACCTCTATGATATAAAACTTCTAAAACTTTAAATTGATTAAATGTAAGGTCAAATTGAGATAAGTAAGTTATAGTTTTATTTGTAATTTTTAGTGCAGTCTTTTCTAATCTAACAATTGTTTTCATAGATTTGTCTGTTCTTTTCCCATAACTTTTCATCATCTTCAACTCCTTAAAAGAAGTATACTACTAATTAGTAATAAATGTCAAGTAAAAAAGCCTAAGACTTTTATATTCTCTTAGGCTTTTGGAATAATTATGCTTTTTTAGCTATTTTTTTAGCAGCTTTTTTAGCAGTTTTTACTTTAGTTGGTTTTTTAGCGATTACTTTTTTAGTAATTTTTTTAGCTAATTTTTTAGCAGGTTTCTTTTTTGCAACTTTTGATGCAGCCTTTGTTGCTATTTTTGCAACTTTTTTCTTTTTAAGTAATTTTGACATGTTTTTTCCTTTTGTATTTATCTATTACTTCTATATAAAAGTAATAATATATAGACATTGTAATGAATAAAAAATATTTTGTCAAGGTATTTAAAAGAAAAAGCTAAAAAATCTCAAAATTTACGTTTAACCATTTAATAATCTATCTTTGGATAAAATTTACCGTTTTACTCAAATGAAAGAAAATTAAGGAAAATGAATGTTATTGACTCCAGGTCCTACTCCAGTACCAGAATTCGTAAGAAAAGCTATGGCTGACGTTACAATTCATCATAGAACACCAGAGTTTGAATCTATTTTTGGACAAACTAGAGAATTATTATTAGAAATTTATGGAATGGATGAGGTTGTGATGCTAGCATCTAGTGGCTCAGGTGCAATGGAAGCTTGTGTTACTAACTTAACAACAAAGAAAGCCCTTACTATCAACTCAGGAAAGTTTGGTGAGAGATTCGGGAAAATTTGTAAAGCTTTTGATATCCCATATACAGAAATAAAAAATGAATGGAACACTCCTGTTAGTGTAGAAGAAGTTATAGAAGCAATAAAAAATGATAAAGAAATTGACGCAATATTTATTCAAATCTGTGAAAGTGCAGGAGGATTAAGACATCCTGTTGAAGAGATTGCAAAAGAAGTAAAAGCATTAAATAAAAGCATTACAATAGTAGCTGATGGAATTACTGCAATTGGTGTAGAAAAAATCGATACTACAAATCTTGATGCTGTAATAACAGGAAGTCAAAAAGCACTTATGCTTCCTCCTGGTCTTGCAATGATTGGTTTAAGCAATGTTGCTGTTTCAAAAATTGAAAGCCAAGCAAAAGGTTTTTATTTTAATTTAGCAACTGAAATTAAAAAACAAAAAACTAATACAACAGCTTGGACAGCAGCAACAACCTTGATTATAGGTTTAAAAGAAATTTTATCACATATAAAAAATAGTGGTGGGTTTGATGCTTTATATGAAAAAACAGCTTTAAGAGCAAAAGCCTCAAGAGAAGCTTTAAAAGCAATTGGGTGTGAGATATATCCAAAATCACCAGCTGATGCTATGACAACAGTTTATACTGAAAATGCTCCAGCTATTAGAAAACTTTTAAAAACAAAATATAATGTAAATATTGCAGGTGGTCAAGATCATATTAAAAATTCTATTTTTAGAATCAACCACATGGGACTAGTTGAAGATTTTGAAGCTTCATGGGCTGTAAATGCAGTGGAACTTGCAATGGATGAGTTAGGATTAAGAGAGTTTGATGGTACAGCAAACAGAGTATTTTTAGCAACAACTTTTAAAGGTAATTAATGATATTTGAACATGAAATACCTAAAGGAAGCCGTCTTTATTTTGGAAAAACAGCCAAATTAAAAAGAGAACTTGAAAATAAAATTAGTGATATATTATATGAGAATAATTTTGAAGAGATAGTAAGTCCTAACTTTTCATACTCTCAACATCAATCAATAACTGATGAGAAAAAATTAATTAATTTTTCAGATGTAGAAAATAATCAAGTCTCTTTAAGAGCTGATTCTACACTAGATGTAGTAAGAATTATTACTAAAAGATTGGGAAGAACTACAGCACATAAAAAATGGTTTTATGTGCAGCCTGTATTTTCTTATCCTTCAAAAGAGGATTATCAAATTGGGTGTGAGTGGATTGACCATGACGATATAGGGGATATTTTAAATCTGATTGCAAATATTTTAATAAATATTAATGTTAAACCAATTTTACAATTATCAAATATCAATATTCCAAAACTTGTATCAAAAGAGTTAGATATAGATATTGAACTTTTCAAAAATGGTGAAATAGCACAGTTATTTGATTTAGATATATCTTGGTTAAACTCTTTGATTAGAGTTAAGAGTATTGAGGATTTAAAAGATGTAGTACCCTTGGTACCAAGTAGTATAAAAACACATCTTGAAAAGCTTTTGAATACAGCATTAAAAGTTGACTATGACAATTTGGTTATAGCTCCTTTATATCATGGTAGTTTAAAGTATTATGATGATGTTTATTTTAGAGTTATTCAAAATAATTTTGTTATCTGCAAAGGTGGCAAGTATAGTGCTGATGGTATAAGTTCATTAGGGTTTGCACTATATACAGATAGTTTACTAAAAATTTTAGAGGATTAATAGGGTATGAAAGCAGATTTAATAGTAGGAATTCAGTGGGGTGATGAAGGTAAAGGTAAGATGGTAGATATGCTTGCCCAAAATTACGATATGGTTTGTAGAAGTCAAGGTGGACATAATGCCGGACATACAATTTGGGTTGATGGAGTTAGATATGCATTGCATTTAATTCCATCAGGTGTATTAAATCCAAAAGCTATAAATATAATTGGTAATGGAGTTGTTTTAAGTCCAGAATCAATCATAAAAGAGATGGAGCAGTTTGATAACTTAGAAGGAAGACTTTTTATCTCTGATAAAGCACATCTTAATCTACCTTACCATGCTTTGATTGACCAAGCAAAAGAGAGATTAAAAGGTGACAAAGCTATAGGAACTACAGGAAAAGGAATCGGACCTGCTTATGCTGAAAAAATAAGTAGAACAGGATTTAGAGTAGGTGAGCTTTTAAACCCAAGTAAACTAACTGAAAATATAATTGAATATTTTATTCAAAATAGAGCAATTTTTGATGTATTACAAATAGATACACCAACAAAAGATGAATTATTAATTATAATTAGTGAATATAAGAATAAATTAGCACCATTTATTGCAAATACAACAAATATGGTTTGGGATGCATTAGATAACGATAAAAGAATACTTTTAGAAGGTGCACAAGGGACGCTACTTGATATTGACCATGGAACATACCCTTATGTAACTTCTTCAAGTACAGTTAGTGCAGGAGCTTGTACAGGACTAGGAATTAATCCAAAAGATATTGGAATAGTTACTGGAATTGTAAAAGCTTATTGTACAAGAGTAGGAAATGGACCTTTCCCATCTGAAGATCATGGAAATGATGGTGATACAATGGCTACAGTTGGAAAAGAAGTTGGTACAACAACTGGAAGAAAAAGAAGATGTGGTTGGTTTGATGCTGTTGCTGTTAAACATGCAAGTAGATTAAATGGTTGTGACCAATTATCATTAATGAAACTTGATGTTTTAGATGGATTTGAGAAAATTAAAATTTGTAAAGCATATGAGTTTAATGGAGAAGTTATTACTTATATGCCTTCAGAATTAGATGATGTAAAACCTATTTATGAAGAGATAGATGGCTGGGATAGTGTTGTTGGTTGTAGAGACTATGATAAACTTCCCCAAAATGCAAAAAAATATATTGAAAAAATTGAAGAATTAACTGGTGTAAAAGTAGGTATAATCTCTACATCACCAGAGAGAGACGATACTATAATTAGAGGATAATATTTATGAGAATGAAATTACATCATACACCCTACATATCAAGAAGAATTTCAAGAGACCTTGTAAATTGTGAATTTGTAGAAGTAAGAAAAACTAGAGATGAAATCACAAATGAAGTTGAGAGAATTTTAGATATAGATATCGAAAAAGAGCATGACTTAGATGAAAAAGTTGATGAAATATTAGCAGAACAAGAAGAAGAGATTGCATTCTTAAATGCTGATTATAGACAACTTTTTTGGATGACTAAAAAAAGACTTGCCAATGAGTTTGGCGTAATTTTAAATAATGATGATAGATTTTCAGACATCTCTCACCAAATTTTAGACTTCCTTTGGGAAGAGGATTATATTCATTATACTGTATCAGATAATAAAGTAAAAAATGTTATATTTGATTCAATTAGTGAATTTCTAAAAGGTTTTGAAAAAGCAGATGATGCAGTATATGAAAAAGTTAAGAATTATAAAAGAAAATTAATACCAGGTACTGATGAGTATGATATTGTTTATCATAGATTATACGAAGAAGAGTTAATAAAAAGAGGATTGATTTAAAATGCAAAAAGTGTGGATATATTTAGAAAACGGAACATTTCTAGAGGCAAATTCTTTTGGTGCAAAAGGTACAGCAGTTGGAGAGATTGTATTTAATACATCTTTAACTGGATATCAAGAAATAATAACAGATCCAAGTTATGCAGGACAGTTTGTTACTTTTACTATGCCAGAAATTGGAAATGTTGGTGTAAACAAAGATGATATGGAGAGTAAGACAGCTTATTGTAAAGGTGTTTTAGTAAGAAATTATCACCATGAATATTCTAATTATAGAGCAGAAGGTGATTTATGTGCCTTATTAAAAGAGCATAATGTTTTAGGTATAAAAGATATTGATACAAGATATATAACTAAAATGTTAAGGGATGAAGGGGCGATGATGATGATTGCTTCTACTGAAATCTCTGATAAAGATGAATTAGCAAAACAATTAGAAAAAAGTCCAAGAATTGAAGATATTAATTATATAGAAGAGGTTTCTACAAAAGAGACATATATTCATAAAAATGGTGCTTGGAATCATCAAAAGCTAAGATATAACAAAGCAGTAATGAGTGATAAAAAAGTTGTTGTTATTGATTTTGGTGTAAAAAGAAATATTCTAAATGAGTTAGTAGAAGCAGGTTTAGAAGTTGAAGTTGTTCCCTCTTCATTTAATGCTGATGAATTAATAGCTAGATTTGAAGCAAAAGAGATAGGTGGTATATTTTTATCAAATGGACCAGGTGATCCCTTAACTTTAACAAAAGAGAAAGAGCAAGTACAAAAACTAATCTCAGCAAATATCCCAATGTTTGCTATTTGTTTAGGTCATCAAATGTTATCAATTGCCCATGGTTTTGATACATACAAATTAAAATTTGGACAACATGGTGGTAACCATCCTGTATCAAATAAAGGGATTGTTGAAATAACTGCACAAAATCATAATTATAATGTTCCTGATAATATAATTGAAATTGCAGATGTTACACATATGAATTTATTTGATAATACAATTGAGGGTGTTAAGTATAAAAATAAAGATATATTTTCTGTTCAACATCATCCAGAAGCTAGTCCAGGACCACATGAATCGAAATACATCTTTAAACAATTTGCAGATATTGTTAAGTAAATAGTTATTATTCTTTGCTTTTTAGTGAAGAATAATAGTATACTTGCATATCAGTAAGGAAAAAAATGGAATCTCCAGAAAATAAAACAGAAGAAGTAGAAAAAACTAAAAAAGAAGATCCTTCCCAAGAAAAGCCAAAAGCTCCTGTAGAAGAAATTGATGCAATGGAGATGCTACTAAAATTAAGTCCTAAAATACCATTCTTTTCTATCATGACCAAAGATGAAATAAAACAAATAATAAGTGAAGTAAAAATTATAACCTACAAAAATAAAGAGATTTTATTTCAAGAGGGTGAAACTACAAGAAATTACATATACTATTTATTAAAAGGTCAACTAAATATAAATAAGAAAAAGCAAGTTGATGCAAAATCAAGTATTAGAATTGCAAGAATAGATAAACCAGCCCTATTTGGCGAGATGATGAGATTAACAGGAGAACCAAGAAGTGCTACTGTTGAAGCAGGAGAGCCTAATACTTTAGTATTAGCTTTTAAAATAAGAGATTTTAGAGAACAAACAAGTATCTCAAAATTTTATAAAAATGTAATTATTGAGTTATCTGACAAAATTGTACAAATGAATAAAAAGCTTTATTAATTAATTACAAACTTCAGTAAAAGTTGATATGTTCCCGCTGCTGCAATCCCCGCTGCTAGACCTGCAAGTAAATCATCACCCATTACACCCCAACCACCTTTAACATCTCTATCAATCTTACCAATAATAGATGGTTTCCAAATATCAAAAAGTCTGAAAAATAAAAATGCTAATGCACCTAAAATGATAGTATTATTTGTATCGTGAATATTTATTCCGCAAATTGAAAGTGCTAGCCACATACCTGCAAGTTCATCAATAACAATCTCTTTACCATCATGTGCACCTACTTCTTTTTCATAGATGTCTATTTGTTTTACAGCAACTGCTGTAATAAGAAGACTTAATAAAAAAAGTGTTGATTCATGTACATATTGTAAAAGAGCAAGTCCCATAAACAAGGCAACAATACTTCCAACGGTTCCTGGAGCCTTAGGAGATAAACCACTATAAAAAAGAGTTAAAAATGCTTTTCTCATTATTTTTTCTTCTCAATTCCTAGTTTTTTTCTTTTTTCCCAAAGGGACTTTCTTGAAATTCCTAGTTTTTTTGATAATTCTGTGTCAGGGTATTTTGTTTGAAATGATAAAACCATCATTTTTACATAATCGTTAATAGTCATAATATTATTATTTAACATAAACATATCAGGACGTAAAAATTCAAGTTTTGAAAAAGGGAAGTCATTCTCTTTTTCTAAAGAACTAATAATGCAATTTTTGTGTTCTATTGCAATACATACATTCTCTTTAGCACTCTTTTTTAAAGTATGATAATCTGTTAGATAAACAATCTCTTTATTTGTTATTGTAGATAACTCTTTTTGCCAAGTTGAACTAGTAAGGGCAATAAATTTAATGGGTAACTTTAATGTTTCTGATACTTCGAATGCAAGTTTATCAGTACATCTTTGAGAATTTGTTTCTATTAATGTTGGAAGTGAGTGGGCAATATTAACATCTGTTGTATCAATCTCTTCAAGTAAGAATTCAACATAAGTTTTTAGTGTAGCAAGTTCTTGTTTCATCTCTCTACACTCTTTGTAATGATAGATTTTTCTAATCAATTCATCCATAATAAATGGTTTCATTATATAATCTTTAGCACCTTCATTAATAGGTTCAGTTACAGTCTCATCACTTATATATGAAACAAGTAAAATAATAATTGAATTTTTATATTTTTGAATAGTTTTTTTTACCATTTCACTTGGTAGAGATGTAGATAACAAAATCATATCATAATCTTTTGTTAAGTTATCATTTGGCATCTCTACAAAGTCACAGGAGTGACCATCGTCAAGTATTCTTGATACTACTTTTTGTGCTAGGTAAATCTCATTTTCTATTATTAATATATTCATTATTCTTTCCAATTAAAATATTTCAAGGTTGCAACAGAGTGAACAGTAATACCTTCACTTCTTCCTACAAATCCAAGTTTTTCTGCTGTAGTTGCTTTTACATTTACAAACTGCATATTTACATTCAATAAATGTGCCATAGACTTTTTAATCTCATATTTGTAAGGACTTATTTTGGGTTTCTGTGCAAGTATTGTAAAATCTACATTAACAATTTCATAGCCAACACTATAAACAAAATTAACTATCTTTTGAAGTAGTATTTTTGAATCGATGTTTTTATAAGCCTCATCAGTATCAGGGAAAAACTCTCCAATATCTCCTGCTCCACAAGCTCCTAGAAGTGCATCAATTACAGAGTGTATTAAAACATCTCCGTCACTGTGGGCTTTAAACCCAAAGTCACTTTCAATTTCTACCCCACCTAGTACCATCTTTTTATTCTCTTCAAAGGCATGAATATCTATTCCAAATCCAGTAAAAAAGTTTTTACAAGGAGCTTCTAAACAGTTATTTGCTTTTAAGTCATCTTCAAAAGTTAATTTATTGCTTTGTGTACTTCCCTTTATATATAAAACTGATTCACCTATGTTTTTTATTGCAGAGCTATCATCGGTGAAAAGAGTAGTTGTACTTAGGGCTTTTTTAAGAATTTTTGTATTTGAAAGTTGGGGTGTTTGTATAAGTTTTACATCATCTCTATTGATAGTTTCATTTTTAAATGTTACAGTATCTGAAACATTTAAGGTAGGAACTATACAAGAAGCTTTGTCTTTATTTGATATTAAATCTAAAATTACATCTTTTGGTACACAACATCTTGCAACATCGGTAACCATAACATAATCAGAATCAATAGTTTCAAGGGCATTTTTTATGGAGTCTTGTCTGGTGTCACCACCTAATACAAAATCATAATCATCAGAAAAATTTTTCATATAAGTTAATTCATCTTTTGATGAAGTAATAATGACTTTGTCAAAATTATAGTATGAAGCAATTTTTTTAGTAACAAATAACCATAGTGGAATATTTCCCACTCTTAGCCACTGTTTTTTGCTACTAAGTCCAAATCTTGAAGAAGATCCAGCACATAATACTAAAAGTGTAACTTTAGACAACAAAACCCCCTGTGTAAAAAAGTTACAAATTATATCTAACGTTACTTATGATAAATTTAAGTAAGGAAATTAATTGCTATGTAAATGCTACTCTTCTTCTATTTTTACTTTTATTCTATCAATTGCATTAACAAGTGGTTCAACTTCTAATCCATACTTTCCTGCAAGTGCTAAAGCTCTTTCTACACATGCATCACCAAGTGGTTCTCTAATATCAGTTAAAATTTTAACAACTTCTAAAATTTTAACTCTTCTTTGATACTCTTCTGGACATTGGTCAATTTTTCCAACAAATCCAATTGTAAAAATAAGATTATGACTTAAATTCCAGTGTTTGAAGATATTAGCTGTAATTCTTGAGCATGAGAAACCAGTAAACTCTTCTTCAATCTCTGATAATAACTTATCTTCTTTTAATGCTTGTTGGAACTCTTCTACTTTACTTTGTTCTTGAATTAATTCAGAAATGATAAACTTTCCAGTTTCTTGTAAGAAAGCTGGTAAAAGTAACTCTTCTTTTAATCCAAAGTCAATTTCTCCAACCCAGTTATTTATAATATTTGAGGCTAAATTAGATGCCATTAAGAAATCATCCGTAGAGATACTATATGCACTTAGATTAGATTTTATTAAATCTTGAACAACTGAACCTAAAGCAATAGAAATTGTAAAATTTATTCCAAGTAAATTTACTGCTCGACTTGGAGTTTCCACTTCACTTCTAAATCCAAACATGGCAGAGTTTGCAACTCTTAATAGTGTGGTAATGATAAGAGGATCTTGTTCGATTATTTTTAAAAGCTCTATTGGCTCTTTATCGGGTCGTCTTCTAAAGTTTTCTAACTCAATAACACTATTTGGTAAAGGTGGTAACGACTCTATTTTTTCTATAATATCATTTTTCATTTATATCCCTATTCTTCATAAAATAATAGATTATTTTTACTTATTATTGCCTTATCTAACGTTTTTACAGATTTGCTATATACATCATATTGAGTAATTGTTACGCTAATAACGAAGTCAAGGTTAATCTCTTCGCCATTTTTATTTATTTTAAACTTCATAAGTTTATCAATTAATGTATTAATATAATCCTTGTTTTGTAGTATTATACCAATTTTCCCTTCATTTAGATAGTATATTGAATCATCATCATTAATTAATGTGGAAATTTTATTTATAATCGTTTGTAGGTATTTTTCTCCAACAGTAAATCCAAATTCTTGGGTCATTTTGCTAAAAGATTTTACAAAGATTTGAATAAATATTGTTAAATCACCAGATTTATTAGTTAGGTCAAGTTTTAACTTATGTATATTTTCTAGTCCAGTTGTATTGTTTGTAAAAGTTTTGCTCTCTTTTTTATAACTTGACAAAATATTTTTTAAGTTATTGATAATAAAGTCTTGGTTTTGATTATTGATATATTTAAAATTATCTTCATAAACAGCAGGAAAAATAAATTGAATACTATACTCTTCATCTAGAGGGATAATATGCTTTTTATATCCTTCATCTACTATTGCGGAACTTTTTCTCGTAAGTCCTAAAATTGATATTTCACAAATTCCATAATAAACTTTTTCTGTTAAAAGTGAGCAAATTTGGCTATTAAGTCTCTCATAATTTAAATTATTGAGATTTAGAACTTCACTAGTTATTTGCACAAGTGCATCATTGATATCATATTTTGTTTTTAGTTCACCATACTTCATATAATTTCTAATACTAATTTTCCCCATTGAAGTTAATTCTTCATTGCTTACTTTTTTAATATCAAAAGGAAGTTCTCTAAGCTGAAAATTTCCAAATTCTTTTAAGAGGTTGGAATTAATATATTTATATTCATTTTTTAATAAATCAAATCCATTAATATTTACAAATTTTGAGTATATATCCCTTGACTCTCTTATTGATTGAAAATCTTTAAATTTTGAAAAATAGTATGAAATACTTAAGTATAGTTTTGAAAACATTGGCATAAGATGCGAAGCTATTTTATTCCGTTCTATATATTTATAAATATTTCTAACAAACTTTTCTACTTCTTTTGAGCTCTCATTATTTGTTAAAAAATTTAAAATAACATCAATGGTTTTTAATTTATAAAATTCGTAATAATCATTTTTAAGTGATTTTGAGTTTATTAAGGTTTGACCAATATTTATATAATAGTGTTGGTCGACATTTTCAGCCAACAACAAGATATTATGTATTGGCTCGATATTTTGTATATTATAATTGTCTGCCTCAATAATAAAGTCATTGATGGCACTTCTATAATCTTTTATTTGGCCTAAACTATTTTCATTAATGTATGTTAAAGCAAGTGAATCAATAAGGTCTTGAGTAAGTGATGATAGAGTGATTTCACCATTTCTTGAAAATGAGATAGAGAAGTTTTTTTCAAATAAAACTATACATCTTTTTAAAGAGTCACAAATAAAATACTCCTCTTTTTTAAAGTCATTATGAAGTTTTTTTAGCATAATTAAAAACAGATATGAAGAGTTGCTTCTAAATCTAAAGTACTCTTCCTCTTTTAAACTACTATTACCAGCAAAATTGGTATCTTTTGAAATATGGTACCCATCACTGATTTTTTCAAATAATAGATAATATTGCCCAATCAAATAGTTTAAATCTTTTCCCTTTGAGTCTACAAAAGGAAGGTGTGAAAAATAATAAAGGATTTGACCTAAAACATTATTTAAAATATTTAGATGTTTTTCCTTTAGTTTAGCCGTGAATTTTAATAGATTTATTGTTTCTGTTAAAATCTCAGTGATTGGATTTATAGTCTGTTTTCTTTTAATATCAATTGAGTTTATTAAACAAAGTTTTGTATAAACTTTTAATAAACAAGTATAACAATCAAAAGTAGAATCAAATAGTTCTTCATTTTGTATAGCTTGTAATGAACTCTCATACTCTCTAAATAACTCTTGTATTCCTTCATAATCATAAGTATTATAATCTTTAAAAACTTTATAATTATTTGCCCTTGAAAGAAGATTTATTATGGAGTTTATATCTTTGAAAAATATTGCTGAACCATTTTTTAAAATATTATCTAGTTTTTTATTGATATATAAAACTAAATATTTATTAAAATAGAAATTATTCTTAATTATATTTGCTAAATCATCTGGAATATCTTTTTCCAAATAATATAAGTTGTCAATATAGTCTATAACTGTTATATAGTTCGTTTCTGATGAATTTAAAAGTTTGTCTGTGGTTTTGATAATATTGTATTTTTCGATGATTTTGTGAATAGCTGAGTCTTCAAAATTATCAAATTCTTCTTTTGTTGACAATGAAAAGTTTGAGTTGTTAAAGTCTTCGTTCATAAAAATCCTATGCAATAATTAAAAATTATATAGAAATGATACTTAGAAGATTAATAAATTCAAATTAATTTAATAGATTAAGTTTTTATAAACTTAACTTGATATAATCAGGAAAATTTTTAGATAGGAATATTTTATGAGAGATTGGCTAGATAATCATAAAGATGATGAAGTAAGAACACAGATGTATTATGCAAAAAAAGGCATAATAACTCCAGACATGGAATATGTGGCAAAAGTTGAAAAAATTGACCCCCAATTAGTAAGAGATGAAGTTGCAAGAGGAAGATTAATTATTCCTGCAAATGTAAATCATAAACATTTAAATCCAATGGCAATTGGTATGGCTTCAAGTTGTAAAATCAATGCAAATATTGGTTCTTCAGCTTTAGCTTCAGATATTGCAGGTGAAGTTGAGAAAGTTGATGTTAGCTTAAAATATGGTGCAGATACAATTATGGACTTAAGTACAGGTGGAGATTTAGATGCAATTAGGTCTGCTGTAATTGAACACTCAACTGTACCAATTGGAACAGTGCCTATTTATCAAATTATTCACGACTGTGGAAATGATATCAATAACTTAACAATTGAAGCGATGTTAGAAACACTTGAAAAACAAGCAAAACAAGGTGTAAGCTACTTTACAATCCATGCAGGCTTTCTATTATCAATGATGCCTCATGTTGCAAAAAGAAAAATGGGTATTGTTTCAAGAGGTGGTTCACTTATGGCTTCTTGGATGATGCATTATCATAAAGAAAATCCATTTTATGAAGCTTATGATGATATTTTAGAAATCTGTAGTAAATATGATGTATCTTTATCTTTAGGAGATTCTTTAAGACCTGGTTGTTTATATGATGCATCAGATGAAGCACAATTAGGTGAACTAAAAATATTAGGTGAACTTACACTTAGAGCTTGGGAAAAAGATGTTCAAGTTATGATTGAAGGGCCAGGACATGTACCTTTAAATCAAATTGAGCGAAATATGAAACTAGAGAGAGAGTATTGTCATGAAGCTCCTTTTTATATCTTAGGACCTCTTACTACTGATATTGCAGCTGGATATGACCATATTTCATCTGCAATAGGGGCTGCTGTTGGTGGATGGCATGGAGCTAGTATGCTTTGTTATGTTACACCAAAAGAGCACTTAGGTTTACCAAATGCTGATGATGTTAGAGAAGGTATTATTGCATATAAGATTGCAGCACATAGTGCAGATATTGCAAGAGGTAGAAAAGGTGCAAGGGATATTGATGATGAGATGAGTGATGCAAGATACAGCTTTGATTGGAATAAACAGTTTGAATTATGTTTAGACCCAGAAAGAGCTAAAGAGTATCATGATGAAACACTTCCTCAAGATGTATTTAAAGAAGCAGAATTTTGTTCAATGTGTGGACCAAAGTTTTGTTCATATAAAATCACTCAAAAGATTGTTGAAGAGCATGGTAGTGAAATGGTAGCAGCAGGATAAAAGAAGTTTTATGAAAGTAAAAGTTCTTACTCATTGTCATTGTATTCGGAAACTAAAGTATGACAAAGTTTTTGAATATGATGATAAAGAAAAAGCTTTAAAAAAAGCAGAAGAAATTATTGATGTTATGAACGAAAAGAGTTGTCATACCCATGAACTTACAATTAATCAAAAAGATAATGAGATTGAAATATCAAGTAAAGTTAATTATAAATCATGGTAAATAGAGTATATTTTTTAATTAAGAGAAAAATTATCCTATTTAAAATATAATACGAAAAAATTTAATAATAATTTCAAGGAAATATTTATGGCAGATATAACTAGTATAAAAAAAGAGTTAGAAAAAGTAATCTATCCAGGATTTACAAAATCAATTGTAGAATTTGGCTTTTTAAAAAATGTTGAGGTAAATGGTGATACAGTAAGTATACTTGTAGAGATAACTTCAAGTGCTCAAGAAGTAGAACATGAACTAAGAACAAATATTAAAAATGTATTAGAACAAATTGGTATTACAAATTTAGATCTTCAAGTAAAAAAACCAGAAGCACCAAAGCAAACAAGTAATAGTGTAAGTGGAAAGAATATTGCACCTCAAATAAAAAACTTTGTAATGGTAAGTTCAGGAAAAGGTGGAGTTGGAAAATCAACAACTACTGTTAATCTTGCTGTTGCAGCTGCAATGCAAGGCAAAAGAGTAGGTATTTTAGATGCTGATATTTATGGACCAAATATTCCACGAATGTTCGGATTACAAGGTAAAGAAGTTGAGATTGTAGGAAATAAAGCAAAACCATTCCATGCATATGGAGTAGATGTTATGTCTATGGGCTCACTAATGGAAGAGGGGCAAGCTCTTATTTGGAGAGGTGCTATGATTATGAAAGCAATTCAACAACTTCTAAGAGATATTTTATGGGAAGAGTTGGATATTTTATTTATTGATATGCCTCCAGGGACTGGTGATGCACAATTAACATTAGCCCAAAGTGTTCCTGTAACATGTGGAGTTAATGTTACAACTCCTCAACACGTTGCTCTTGATGATTCAAGAAGAAGTTTAGATATGTTTAAAAAACTTAACATACCAGTTGGTGGAATTGTAGAAAATATGAGTGGATTTATTTGTCCAGAGTGTAATACAGAATCAGATATTTTTGGAATGGGTACTTGTGAAGCATTGGCAAAAGAGTATGGAACAACTGTTTTAGGAAATCTACCAATTGAACCAGCTATTAGAGAAGGTGGAGACAATGGTAAACCAATTGTTTATTTCCAACCTGAGTCAATTTCAGCAAAAAGATATATGAAAGCAGCAGAAACATTGATTACTTATATTGATGAGGTAAGTGAAAAGGCAGAAAATGCTTCTATTCAACCAACAACACCTCCTGGTGTATCTGCTTGTTCAACAGCAAAATAATAATTTAACAATATTTAGAGTTTTTAAACTCTAAATATTTATTCTTCTAAACATCCCACAATATAGACTTTATAAGCAAAAATTATTCTACTTATATCAAATGATTATAAATCCTTAGATATAATGTGCAAAAAACTATTAGGCTTACTATGAAAAAAAATATTGAAACAAAACTTTCACATCTACAAGATTTTGCAACAATTCAAGATCCATATGGTGCTTCGCACTTTCCTATATACAATACAGGAACTTTTGATTTAAAAAAACAAGATGGCGAAAAGGTATATGATTATACAAGAAGTGATAATCCTACAAGAGAAGCCTTAGAAAATCTTTTTACTGATGTAGAAAATGGAGCAGGGTGTGTATGTACGCATACTGGAATTGGGGCAGTATCACTTCTATTTGAAACAGTTTTAAAAGCAAATTCTCAAATTCTTGTTGAAGCTGACTGTTATGGTGGAACTTTTAGATTACTAAAAGTTTTCCAAGGAAAATATAATATTAAAGTACATTTTGCTAACTTTTTAAGTGAACCAGAGTTAGAAAAAATCCTAAAGAATAATAAAATAGATTTAGTTTTATGTGAATCCCCAACAAACCCAGGACTTAAAATCATAGATTTAGGTATGGTATCAGTATTGGCAAAAAAGTATAAAGCACTTTTTGCAGTTGACAATTCATTAGCAACTTTTATTTGTCAAAGACCTCTTGATTCAGGTGCAGACTTTTCACTTTTTTCTACTACTAAATATATTTCAGGACATGGAAGTGTAGTTGCAGGTGCTATTGTTGCAAAAACAAAAGAGTTGGCAGAAGAGCTTCACTATTATGCAAATGCCCACGGGCGAAGTCAAAATCCTATGGATGTATTTTTAATCTCTTTGGGAATACCAACACTTAAAATAAGAATGGAAGCACATCAAAAAGCTTCAATTAAAATAGCAAAGTTCTTAGAAAAACAGAGTTTTATAAAAGCTGTTATGCATCCAGGATTAGAGTCTCATCCTCAATATAAACTTGCAACTTATCAAATGGATTATATTCCAGGTGTTTTTTGTGCAGAATTTATAAATAAAGAGTTTGCAGAAAAATTTATAGAAAGCACTAAAATTTTTGGGGAAAAATGCTCATTTGGAAGTCCTGATTCTAGAGTTGAAATACCTGCAAAAATTTCCCATGCTTCATTTTCAAAAGAAGAACTTGCGGCAATTGGTATAAGTGATGGAACAGTTAGATTTTCTATTGGTTTAGAAAATGTAGATGATTTAATAAAAGATATTGAACAAGCTGTAAAATAGATGGACAAAAGCGTTTTTATAGGCCAAGAGTGTGGACAAACCCTTCCACCAAATAATATTCACGCAGTTAGTGTGAGTATGCCAATACTTCAAGATGTGATAGATTATGAAGAGGGTTATGGAGAGGCAGTAGAGAAGATTAAATCTGGATATCCCAGATTTACTATGCATCCTTATTTAAAAATTCTTGCAATTCATATTAAACAAAAGTACAAAGTAAGTGATGCTTATGAAGTGGTACTTCTAAGTTCTCAAGATGCAGTTGATATTGTAAGTGATAAATATTATATACATAATAAAATAGAAATAAATGAGCCTTTTGGAGTAATATTAGTTCAAAATGGAACTACACAGCTTCAAAAAGTCTTGATGTTTATTCAACATGTTGGATGTAATTTATCTTCTAGATTTGCTGAGGATTACTTATATAATGTAGGATTAATAGATACAAAACATAAGGAAGAGATAGAAAAAGAAGAAGTTGCAAAAGATATAGTAATTTCAACTTTAGCAAAAGCTTATAATCAACCTACTAAAAATATTACCTTATCACCATCAGGTATGAATGCTATATATGGAGTGGTAAAAGGTTTACGTTCAATTCAAAGAAGAAATGGTAGAGATATCTTAATTCAACTAGGATGGTTATACCTTGACACTATGAATATAGTAAAACATCACTATGATCAAACGAAAATTTTTCCAGATATTAAAAACTTAGATTTATTAGAAGAGTATTTAAAAGAAAATGGTTATAAAATAACTGCAATTATTACAGAAATACCTACAAACCCACTTTTACAATGTGTTGATGCAAAAAGATTAAAATCACTTTGTAAAAAATACAATATTCCCTTAGTTGTTGATACAACACTCTCTACATCATATAATATAAATTTTGAAGATTATGCAGATATTTGTATTGAATCACTTACTAAATTTGCATGTGGAAATGCAGATGTTTTAATGGGCGCAATTATTTTAAACAAAAACTCAAAATTATCCTACATGGATGTGGAGTTTTTTAAACATTGTGATAAAGCTTATATAAAAGATATCCAAAGATTGGCTTTTGAGATTAAAAATTATGAATCAAGAGTTAAAAAAATTAGTTCAAATACAAAAGCATTAGTAGAGTATTTTAAAACATGCTCTTATATAGATAAGATATATTATTGTTTAAATAGTGAAAATGAGTCAAACTATAAACAAATAATGAAAGATGAGAACTCATATACAGGGCTTATCTCTGTAACATTTAAAAAATCTTTTGAAATAGTTTATAATAATTTAAATTTTGCAAAGGGCCCAAGTTTAGGTACTGAGTTTACTCTTCTTATGCCTTATACCTATCTTGCCCACTATGAATATACAAAAAGTGATCAAGGTTTAGAGCTTTTAGAGAAGATAGGACTCCCAAAAGATATACTTAGAATATCTGTAGGAAGTGAAAATATTAATGACATTATAAATGAATTTAAAAGATTGGAGGATTAAATAATGGATATGGAAAAAATAAAAGATTTAATTTTAACATTTTCAAAACAAAGAGATTGGGATAAATTTCATAATCCAAAAAACTTAGCAATGGCACTTAGTGTAGAAACAGCAGAATTAGTTGAAATATTTCAGTGGCTAAATGAAGAACAAAGTTTAAATTTAGATAAAGCAAAGAGAGAACATTTGGAAGAAGAGATTGCAGATATTGCAGTTTATTTGCTAAGAATTTGTTATTCACAGAATATTGACCTAGAAAAAGCAATTATCTCAAAGATGAAAAAAAATATTGATAAGTACCCACTACATGACAAAAATGGCCAAAAAATAGCCTATGGGAAGAAAAACTAGCACCAAAACCCGAGAACTTTAAAAATTTAAGCCAAGATTAAAGAAAAGCACTTGACAAAGGATAAAAAACCTATTATAATTCCCGTCCAATTTGAGTGATGGAAGTCACGAAGAGTTGAAGTTCTTTAACAAACTACGGTTTAAAAAAGTAAGTAATTTTTATAAACCGAATATGATATAAAACAAGAGAATTTATACAATTCTCGTCTATTAAAAAAACAATGAGTAATGTCAGTAAACAATTGCAATTAATATTTTTAGGAATATTAGATAAAAGAGTTAGACACTAGTCATGATTAAACTAAACATTTATGGAGAGTTTGATCCTGGCTCAGAGTGAACGCTGGCGGCGTGCTTAACACATGCAAGTCGAACGAGAACGGATTAAAGCTTGCTTTAATTGTCAGCTAAGTGGCGCACGGGTGAGTAATATATAGGTAACATGCCCTAGAGAGGGGGATAACAGATGGAAACGTCTGCTAACACCCCATATGCCTTTAAGTCTTAAGACTGCAAGGGAAACATTTATGGCTCTAGGATTGGCCTGTACGGTATCAGCTAGTTGGTGAGGTAATGGCTCACCAAGGCAATGACACCTAACTGGTTTGAGAGGATGATCAGTCACACTGGAACTGAGACACGGTCCAGACTCCTACGGGAGGCAGCAGTGGGGAATATTGCACAATGGACGAAAGTCTGATGCAGCAACGCCGCGTGGAGGATGACACATTTCGGTGCGTAAACTCCTTTTATATAGGAAGATAATGACGGTACTATATGAATAAGCACCGGCTAACTCCGTGCCAGCAGCCGCGGTAATACGGAGGGTGCAAGCGTTACTCGGAATTACTGGGCGTAAAGAGCGTGTAGGCGGATAGATAAGTTGGAAGTGAAATCCTATGGCTCAACCATAGAACTGCTTCCAAAACTGTCTATCTAGAATGTGGGAGAGGTAGATGGAATTTCTGGTGTAGGGGTAAAATCCGTAGATATTAGAAGGAATACCGATTGCGAAGGCGATCTACTGGAACACTATTGACGCTGAGACGCGAAAGCGTGGGGAGCAAACAGGATTAGATACCCTGGTAGTCCACGCCCTAAACGATGAACACTAGTCGTCGCTCTGCTTGTCAGGGCGGTGATGCACTTAACAGATTAAGTGTTCCGCCTGGGGAGTACGGTCGCAAGATTAAAACTCAAAGGAATAGACGGGGACCCGCACAAGCGGTGGAGCATGTGGTTTAATTCGACGATACGCGAAGAACCTTACCTGGTCTTGACATAGAAAGAACTTTCCAGAGATGGATTGGTGCCTGCTTGCAGGAGCTTTCATACAGGTGCTGCACGGCTGTCGTCAGCTCGTGTCGTGAGATGTTGGGTTAAGTCCCGCAACGAGCGCAACCCTCGTCGTTAGTTGCTAACAGTTCGGCTGAGAACTCTAACGAGACTGCCTACGCAAGTAGGAGGAAGGTGAGGACGACGTCAAGTCATCATGGCCCTTACGACCAGGGCTACACACGTGCTACAATGGGGTATACAAAGAGCAGCAATACAGTGATGTGGAGCGAATCTCAAAAATGCCTCCCAGTTCGGATTGTAGTCTGCAACTCGACTACATGAAGTTGGAATCGCTAGTAATCGTAGATCAGCTATGCTACGGTGAATACGTTCCCGGGTCTTGTACTCACCGCCCGTCACACCATGGGAGTTGATTTCACCCGAAATTGGGAAGCTAACCTTCGGGGGGCTACCACTTACGGTGGAATTAGCGACTGGGGTGAAGTCGTAACAAGGTAACCGTAGGAGAACCTGCGGTTGGATCACCTCCTTTCAGAGTAATGAGATTAGATTCGTTTCTAATCTCAAGAAATAAAATAAAATGGGTATACATCCAATATCATATTCGGTTTGTAAAGGTTATTGAAAATAATAGGTGAAGAATGGGCCTATAGCTCAGCTGGCTAGAGCGCTCGACTGATAATCGTGAGGTCCCAGGTTCAAGTCCTGGTAGGCCCACCATGAAGATAATCTTTGTTGGGGAATTAGCTCAGCTGGGAGAGCGCCTGCCTTGCACGCAGGAGGTCAGCGGT